>NZ_JBQCWV010000010.1:0-70451 GCF_051957055.1 Neisseria sp. P0020.S005
CGGAACGGGCGGTAACTTGGAGTACAAAAAATTCAAGTAGTTTCTTTTGAACTCTCTTGCTTAATTTACAATTGGTTATCTGCATTTTCGTAGCCTAGCATAACTGCTAATCTACGTCAGCCCCAAAATAAAAGGCATCAATCTGATGCCTTTTTATTTTCGTTAACATAAAAAATTAACGTTCATACCAACATTTGGTCGATTCACCAATCACTTCTTCGACTTACTTCAAAAATGCCGCATGATAGGCAATATGCTCACCAATAAAACTGGCGATGAAGTAATAGCTATGATCGTAGCCTTTGTGGAAGCGCACATCGGCCGGTTGATTTGCCGCACGACAGGTTTCGATAAAATCTTCGGTACGCAATTGTGTCGGCAAAAACTCATCTTCCAAGCCCTGATCAATGCGCATACCTTGCACTTTACAACCTTGTTGAATGAGCGCGTTGGCATCATATTGCTGCCATTTTTCGCGATCTTTTCCTAAATAGGCAGAAAAGGCTTTTTCTCCCCAAGGCACAAGGCTTGGCGACAAAATAGGCGAAAAGGCAGAAACACTTTGATAACGTTCTCGGTTTCGCAGTGCCAATACCAATGCGCCATGTCCGCCCATTGAATGTCCCATAATGGAACGTTTGCCGTTGGTAGGAAATTTTTCCTCAATCAGGCCAGGCAACTCATTCAAAATATAATCATACATTTGATAATTCGTCGCCCAAGGCTGCTCGGTCGCATTCAGATAAAAGCCCGCACCCTGCCCCAAATCGTAAGCAGCATCGTTCGGCACTTGCTCTCCGCGAGGGCTGGTATCGGGGGCAACCACAATCACTTGATGTTCCGCCGCATAACGTTGAAAACCTGATTTGGTAATGAAATTTTGTTCCGTACACGTTAAGCCGGAAAGCCAATAAATCACACCAAGCGGTCGATTCTCCTGATTATCCGGCAAATAGACGGCAAATTTCATTTCGCATTGCAGCGTTTGGGCATGGTGTGCCCAAACTTGTTGCGAACCACCAAAAATTTGATGTTGTTCAATCAGTTTCATCGCGTACCTTAGTAATGAATAACTGCGCGGATCGATTTACCTTCGTGCATTAACTCAAAGGCTTCATTGATTTGATCCAGTGTCATTGTGTGGGTTACAAACGGTTCTAACTGAATGTCGCCTTTCATTGAATCTTCCACCATTTTCGGCAGTTCAGAGCGACCTTTCACACCACCAAACGCCGTGCCTTTCCAAACACGACCTGTGACCAACTGGAACGGGCGAGTTGAAATTTCTTGTCCTGCACCCGCTACGCCGATGATAATGGATTGACCCCAACCACGGTGTGCACTTTCTAATGCCTGACGCATTACGTTTACGTTGCCGATACATTCAAAGGTATGGTCAATGCCCCATTTATTGATGTCTAACAACACATCTTTGATCGGTTTATCGTAATCGTTCGGGTTCAAACAATCCGTTGCACCGAACTGTTTTGCCAACTCGAATTTTGCAGGATTAGTATCAATGGCAATAATACGACCGGCTTTGGCTTGACGCGCACCTTGCACCACAGCCAAACCAATCGCCCCCAAGCCAAACACGGCCACAGAGTCGCCTTCTTGCACTTTTGCCGTGTTATGTACCGCACCAATACCCGTAGTAACGCCGCAGCCGAGCAAACATACATGTTCATGGTTGGCTTCCGGGTTGATTTTTGCCAGTGAAACTTCGGCAACAACTGAGTATTCACTGAAAGTCGAACAGCCCATATAGTGATAAATCGGCTGACCTTGATAAGAAAAACGCGTCGTGCCGTCCGGCATTAAACCTTTACCTTGTGTATCACGCACTGAGACACACAAGTTAGTTTTACCTGAACAGCAAAATTCACATTCGCCACATTCAGCGGTGTAAAGAGGAATGACATGATCACCCGGTTTTACGCTTGACACACCTTCGCCCACAGCAACGACCACACCCGCACCTTCATGCCCAAGCACCACAGGGAATACGCCTTCTGGATCGCTTCCTGATAATGTAAACGCATCAGTATGGCACACGCCAGTATGGGTATTACGGATTAACACCTCGCCTTTACGCGGCATTTCTACGTCGATTTCTACAATTTGTAAGGGTTGATTTGGAGCGAATGCTACCGCAGCACGAGATTTGATGGTTGAATTGGTTTGTTTATTTTCCATTATTTTTGCCTTTTAATTCATTAATAAAGTTATCTAGCCTAAGTGAGATAACAACAGGTTATACTTTGACCTCCACTCTAAAGCAAGCATTTTTGCAATTTTGACTACAACGGTAGCATGATCAACTGATGGGCCGCCATGCAATCGTTGATTAAAGGCTTCCGAATATTTCCCTAAGTCATGCAACTTTCCCGTCTGGCAGGCCTGTTCCTGCGCACCGAAATACTCGCGCAAACTCCGCCGCCATTTCGCCAACATTCACAGAATGGCTTTGCAAGGTTTGCCTGTGGTCGTAAGGTAAGAGATTACCGAGTTTGTCTTGCGCGGAATGGGCGTAGTAAATTAGGGGTTTCATATTGAAATTCTAAAAAATTCAAATTGATACAGAATGATAATATGATATTAAATTTAATATGTAAATAGAAAAAATGCCGTCTGAAACTTTTTCAGACGGCATTATTATTGATTAACCTTTATAACTTGCTTCTAATATCCCCCACCGCTTTCACTAAAGCCTCGGAAAGCGAAGGATCAAAAGAAGAGCGGCCTGCTTGGACGATATTTGAACACACAGCCTCCCGAAGGCTGCTGACGGGATAGGTCGGCATAAAGTTTGTAGCTGCTAGAGTTTTAACACACAGCGACCCGAAGGTGGCTGTCAAGCTTTTCCAAGGTTGCTTTAGCATCATGGGCGGTTTCAACACACAGCCACCTGAAGGTGGCTGGACGGTTGGAAATCACGATCATATCGCCCTTGCGGTTTCAACACACAGCCGCCGAATTTGGCAACGTCGCGCTGGTTGTTTTAACACACAGCCGCCCGAAGGTGGCTGGGTTCACGCGCATCGGCACGCGCCTGATGCGCGAAGTTTCAACACACAGCCGCCTGAAGGCGGCTGACTCTATAAGCTGGTTAATTTGCTGCAACAATTAAAAGTTTCAACACTCAGCCGCCTGAAGGTGGCTGAAGCTGAAAAACAACAGCAAGAACAAAATATTGAGGTTTCAACACACAGCCGCCCGAAGGCGGCTGGAATCAGCGGCCATAAGGATTTACGCATATTGCTGTTTCAACACACAGCCGCCCGAAGGCGGCTGGGCATGCCGATTGAGCCGAAATTCCCGATTTCTAAAGTTTCAACACACAGCCGCCCGAAGGCGGCTGGGGGGGATATATTGCAGTGCTATAAACCCTGTTCTAGGTTTCAACACACAGCAGCCCGAAGGCGGCTGGGACAGCGACCTGAAACGCCGCTTGACTGCGCTGGTTTCAACACACAGCAGCCCGAAGGCGGCTGGTAGGGTAAGCCGTAGCCGATGCCGCACCCATCGGGTTTCAACACACAGCAGCCCGAAGGCGGCTGGTGCAACTGTTCCAATGCGCCCAACGCAATCGGAGGTTTCAACACACAGCAGCCCGAAGGCGGCTGGAAGCGCGTGAGAGGGCGGTAGTTAAGCGAGAGACGGTTTCAACACACAGCAGCCCGAAGGCGGCTGGGGAAGATGCTGTGGTCGGGGTGTCGCAGGGCTGGTTTCAACACACAGCAGCCCGAAGGCGGCTGGGAGCGGCTTTCATTGCGGTTTGAATCATATTTTCTTGTTTCAACACACAGCAGCCCGAAGGCGGCTGGCAAAATTGCAAGCTGGCAGCATTACATTGCCGCACGTTTCAACACACAGCAGCCCGAAGGCGGCTGGTTGTAAGATTTCAAAGCCCGCACCGATTGTTACCGTTTCAACACACAGCAGCCCGAAGGCGGCTGGATAAGAAGAAATAAGTTTGTGCAATCAAATGATACGTTTCAACACACAGCAGCCCGAAGGCGGCTGGGACTGCTACGGAGCATCCTGTTTGGAAACTGCTGTTTCAACACACAGCAGCCCGAAGGCGGCTGGCGCCCCAGATAGGAGCAACAAATCGCAATGCGAGTGTTTCAACACACAGCAGCCCGAAGGCGGCTGGTAAAGGTAGTGTGATGAAACAACTCTTTAAAGAAGTTTCAACACACAGCAGCCCGAAGGCGGCTGGATGCCAAGGTAGCGTTATGATTTATTTGTTTACAGGGTTTCAACACACAGCAGCCCGAAGGCGGCTGGCTTTCATTCACATAGTTCATTTCAATCTTCTTTCAGTTTCAACACACAGCAGCCCGAAGGCGGCTGGGTAATCAACAGTCAAATGACGATGACGATGATAAAGTTTCAACACACAGCAGCCCGAAGGCGGCTGGCCAGTGCATATCATCAGCTAATCGTTTAGGTTCAGTTTCAACACACAGCAGCCCGAAGGCGGCTGGGTATGGTGCTGATTCTACTCAAATCCAAATGAAGAAGTTTCAACACACAGCAGCCCGAAGGCGGCTGGAAAAGTATTTAGAAGTTCAACAGCGTCATCAAATAGTTTCAACACACAGCAGCCCGAAGGCGGCTGGTTCAACATTTGGGGCAGGCCGGTACAAATAAGTTATGTTTCAACACACAGCAGCCCGAAGGCGGCTGGCTATTTGAAATGCTCATTGGCTGTCTGGGATTCAGTTTCAACACACAGCAGCCCGAAGGCGGCTGGTGCCTGAAGCCGCAAAATCAGGTATTGATGCAGCGTTTCAACACACAGCAGCCCGAAGGCGGCTGGGGGCTATGGCGTTGGGGTACACCCAAATAACAAAGTTTCAACACACAGCAGCCCGAAGGCGGCTGGTTTTACTTATTACGACTGAAATATGTTTTATGGAGTTTCAACACACAGCAGCCCGAAGGCGGCTGGGATACATGAATAAGAACAACATCAGTTTTCTTAAGTTTCAACACACAGCAGCCCGAAGGCGGCTGGCGGAACAACATTGACACAGAAGAACGGGCTATCTTGAGTTTCAACACACAGCAGCCCGAAGGCGGCTGGGGCCTCTCTCAAAAGCCTTGCTCCATCAGGTTTCACAGCACCAATTTCGCTAAGCTCCCAAGAAAAGCAGAAATGCGAGTATAACACAGCCTTTTCCGTTGCGTCCGTATTCGCAATATCCTGATTGTTAAAGAACAATCCCAGTTCGCCAACCCTGCCGCATTTTCATGAGAACCGCAGGTTGGCGATTCACACAATCAACGTATCCTTAAACACATCTACTGCCGGTCTTGCGCCGTGGTGTTCTACTTTCCGCCTCCATTTGCTGCCTAAATGGTAAAAACGCAGACTGTCGGTTTCAGGGTTGTAGATTTTCAAGAGTTTGTCTTTTAAAACAACCCACTGGTCGGGCGCGATGTCGCATTCGAACACCGAATACTGCACGCGCACGCCGTAGTCCAAACACAATTTCGCCACGCGCCGTAGCCTTGCCTGTCCGTCCGCGTCTTCCAACGAAATATCGTAAGTAATCAGCATTAGCATTTTGTATTCCCATATACAGGCTGCTTTAAAGGCCGTCTGAAAATATCCGATCCGTTTTCAGACGGCCTGCAAACCTATCTCATCAAAAACGGCGGATATTCCGCCAAATCTCCTCGCAAGTGCCGCGCCAACAGCATCGCCTGAATATACGGCAGCAGCCCGATTTCCACTTCCTCGCCCAAAAACGGATGAACGATTTTCTCCTGCTTTTTCGCCTGCAAAGCTTGGAACAACAGCTTACGCGCCTCTGCTTTTAAGCTTACCGCGCCGCTTGCCTCGGCAACAAAATCCTGTGGTTTTATTTGCCCGCGATTAATCAGTGACAACACCAACCTGTCCGCCCACCACGCGCGGAATTCTTCCAAAATATCCTGCGCCAAACTGTCGCGCCCCGGTCGGTCGGCGTGTAGAAAGCCCACCTGCGGGTCTAGCCCCACGCCTTGCAGCGCGCCGCTGATGTCCTTGCCCAACAGACTGTACACAAACGACAACAGCGCATTCACCCCGTCTCTGGGTGGACGGCGGTTACGCCCGTCAAAAGAAAAGCCGCTTTTTTCGCTCAAAAGCTGCCCGAACACGCCGAAATAACGCGCCGCCGCATCGCCCTCAATACCACGCACCACGTCCAGCTCCGCCGCGCCCTTCAACTGCCGCAGCGAAATGTTCAAAGCATCGACTGCACTTTGAATCGCCGCATTCTCGCCGTAATTGCGAATCTGCCGCTGAAGCACCCGTTTACTCGCCTGAATCTTCGCCGCAATGATATTGCGTGCAATCGGCACAGGATTTTGCTCCGACACCCGATACTGCGCCCGACGCAGCAGCACATTGCCGCTCTGCCGCCCCTGAAGCCGCCCCAAGAAACGTCCGTTTTCGGTAAAAAACGCCAAATTCACATTATTTTCACCGCAAAACCCCAGCAGAAAAGGCGACACCAGCACATTCCCAAAACAGAAAATATGCCCGATGGAATGCACCGGCAACTGCGCTACTTTCTTACGATCCTGCTCCACCACCAGCGTCTCCCGCTCCTTATGCAGATAACTGCCTTGGGTGGTGATGTAGAGCGTGTTTTGTAGTTTGCGCATGGGGGACTCCTTAGGGTTTAACCGCACTTTTTTGGGTATTTAACAGGGTTGATCCACCTGAAAAATGGTAGGTCAGACTCTTGAATCCGACATTTTCAAAATTGCAGTAATGATTTTAAATAATCTAAATATCAAACAATTGCCATACACAAATAGTCAGCATGCAGCTGAATACTTATTTCATTAGATAAGGAATTAAAAATATATGTTCATTATCTAGACTAATTGAATAAGTTATCTTAAATGATGGTAGAGTAATTAAATCTAAACTATATTCAGAAATAACATTCCCTATATTTATGTTATTTTTAACTTTATTTATATATGGAGCATCAAACTTACTAATATTTACTTCATCTGGAAAATAGCACTGAGGTATTTTCATAATTTTTTTCACTAATGGATAAATATTTATAAAATTATTATTTTTTTTAGAACAACGAATGGTTTTTAGTGACTCAATCTTTTTTATTGAATCATATAAGTTTTGTGATATAAAAAGCAAAAACCATATAATTAACCTCAGATGTTTATTTAAAGAAAACGCAGTTGTTCTACCCATATATAATTCATGTACGTTAGGATCCGGCCCTACAGCACCTTTGGTTGAGTTTTCAGAATCCACTAACTCATGCTTTCCTTCTATATAATACCCAATAACAAAATTTCCTTCCTCTTTTTCATCACGTCCTCTTATTATCCTAATGAATCGACTATTATGCTTAACTAAATTAATTTGCTTTGCAAAAAAAGATCTATATGATTCTATACTATTTAAAAACTCATTTTGAATATCATTACTTTTCATTTCGCCACTTAATTGTTTTATAATGTTTTTACATGTATCAACATGGGATATTATATTGTGTAACATATTCTCAACAAGCTCAATTAATGCCTCATTCATTTCATCATCGTAATTATTAAATTTTTCTTCTATGCAACCAATGAACAAATCAGCTACTCCCTCTATGGGTCTAAGCACTTGTTTTAAACTGTGTTTATAAGATCTAACTGGATGAAATTGTATATGATTCGCTACGGAAATAGTATTATCAACTTCCAATTTAAATAAAAATTTCTCAGCTTTAAAATTTATCTCACCATCTTCAAACCGAAATACTTTTTTACTCTTTATCATATTTTTATTAACCATAATTAATTATCCTTTATTCTATTCTGTAAAAATTCCTAATTAAGCATCACTCCCCAAACAACCCCTCCACATACCCCACACTCCTATCCCGTTTCCCCAGCAACTCCGGCTGGCAAATCTCCACCAGTGAGCAGGCTTTGCAGCGTTTGCCGTAGTTGGGTGGCGGGGTTTGGCCGCTGTTTAGGAGTTCGCGCACGGCAGCGATGGTGGCGAGTGTTTGGGCGCGCAGGTCGTCTGAAAATACGACGGAAACACGGTGGCGGGTTTGCATATACCACAGCGCGCCTTCAGAGACGGTTTGTCCCGTCATTTCTTCCAAGCACAAGCCTTGGGCGCAAAGCTGGATTTCGTCCATCGGGTCGGGTTTAGGCTTGCCGCGTTTGTATTCCACAGGTTTCAGACGGCCTGTTTTCGTGTCCACTTCCACCAAATCCAACACGCCGCTGATGCCCAGTTTCTCCGCCGACACATGCACCGTCCGCTCAAAACGCACGCCCTTGCGCGTTTCTGGCTCGCCCGAATCCACCCGCTCATGCAGCGCTCTTCCCTGCGCGGTCAAATAGTTCTCTGCCCACGCCTGCTCGTTGTGAATCAAGGCGCATTGGCGCGGGCAGAAGGCGTAGTGTTGCAGGGCGGAAAGGGGAATCAGGCGCGTGTCCTGATTCTCCTTTTCTGCTTCTGCAATACAAGCGGTCATCTTTTCAGACATTTTTACAAATATTCTTCTACACTCACGCTATTCAGGCCGTCTGAAACCACGCTGATTTTGTAATCGCCAAAACTGCTTGCGGGCGTACCTGATTCGCCGTTTACGCGTTCAACTTTCACGGCATCAAACAATTTATGTGCAGGCTGGCTGCCGAGTGCGCTGTCGTGTTTGAAAACGATCAGTTTGCGCGCCGCCATTTCGCCACGGGCTGCGGAGCGGTCGTGTTCAAACATCAGCGTCAGGGCTTGCCAGAGTTTGGCTAAGTCGTCGTCTGAAAAACCGGTTTTGGCGGCAAGGTTGGCGGAGATAAAGCCGTGCACGCGGTAGAGCGCATAAGGGACGATGTATTTTCGCCCCATAGTGCGTTCTTTTTCCAAGTCTTTTTCGTTGGTTACCGCCATGCGGGTGATAGAAACTTCCAGCAGCACAATCGGGTCGATGGATTGGGCAAATGCCAGTTGCACCGGACCGCGCACTTGTCCGCTGTTGACTTCGGTGGTCATCACCGCGCCGAAAGTGCGGATATCAAAGAAGTTTTTACACATCCAAGCGGTAATGTCACGGGCTTTGGCTTCGTCTTTTGGCAGTTTTTTTTCTTTAGTATTTGGTTCAATCCCTAAAGCCTCATAAGCGCGTTTGTTTTGCAGGTTTAACACGCTTTTTTCTTTGACGTAGATTTCGTAACCGGCTTCATTTTCGCTGCTGATTTCCACAAAATTACGGATTTTGCGTTTTAAGCAGACGTCAGTGACCAAGCCTTTGCTGGATTCGGGATCGAGGCGCGGCATATTGCCCGCATCGGGATCACCGTTGGGGTTGCCGTTGGTTACATCAAAAAAGTAAACAAATTCATAGCGGTTTTGAATGGCAGACATTTTCTGGCTCCTTAGTTTTCAATAGTTTCAGCGGTTTCTTTTTTAGCAAAATAGCTTTGTTTTTGATGGTAATAGCCGATGGCAAAGCGGCCTTGCTCGTCAATGCTCAAATGGCGCGGAAAGGTTTCGGGCAGTTTGGCAATGATTTCGCCCAAATCTTTATCCAAATTCACCGCCATGCCGGCTTTATCTTTACGCAAGCGCGACAAATGGTGTTTTGCACCCGACAAAAGGCGCGGAAAAACCGAAAACGGCACGGCAGATGCAGAGCCGTAATAGCGGTCGGCAATACTGGCGTTTAATTCGCCCAACGCCTGATATTGAATGCGCTCCAACACGGCAAACAACCGCCCTAAAAGATAGGCGCGATTCGGGCTTTCATTGTTCAAACTCATAGGAACTCCTTCTTCGATAAAACCTTTTCTAAAACGCCGCTCTAATACGGCTTTCATCATTGCCACGCGCAAGCCGTTCACATCGCCGTCGGCGCGGATTCGGGTAATCAGTTGCGACAGTAAGCTCAAGGGGTACGGCGTACCACAAATCACGGCGCGGGTCATTTCACCTGCCAGCACAGGCGAGATATTTTCGCTTTTGCCCAATACGGCAGTTTGCAATAAGAGTCGCCAAATAGACGGCGGCGTTTTCCATGCGCAAGGCTCAAGGGCTAAATCTCGCCAATGCTGCGCCAAATTTTCTGCCAACTGCCCAAACGTGGTATCCAGCCAAAACCGAACAGAAATCCGCGCAGCATTAGGGGCAAGCCCTAAGATATAAAAACGGGTATTGGGAGAGAGTTCGGGTGCAATTTCTTGCAGCGGACGGCCTTTGTTACTTATTTGTTTCAATACGTTGAAAACTTTGGCACTTTCTTGTTCATCATCCGGCGGCGTGAATACGTGCGCGAAGAAGCCCTCGGCAGCCTGCGCCGTTGCGCTATCATCCGCTTCCGCCCAAAAGACCGTGCTGGCGTCGCCGATAGTCAGACAGTGATTATTTTCGCGGCGTAAGAGATAGTTCAGCGCGGTGGTGTAGGCAAACGCGGATTGTTCGGAGACGGGTGCATTTGCGCCTTGCTCTTTACCAAACGAGGCAAAGGCTTCTTTGTTGAACGAAATAATCGAACCGCCGGAGCTTTGCCCGCCAAACACGCCTTTAATCGCCGGATGCAGCCGCGCAATCGGAGCTGTGTTACCGCTAATCAAGCATAGGCCTTCTTCAGCCTCATCACTTTTCAGGCAGTTAGCCCATATAGCCTGTGCGGCTTCTCGTTTATGAATACAAGCGGTCGGTTTTTCAAAAGAAAATGCAATATTGGCATCGAGCATTTCGGCAGGCAGATTTTCGGCAGCGAAATTTTCAGGTAGCCAGTTTTGCAGAAAACGGCATAAGGCTTGTAAGCCTTCATCTTCGCTGTTTTGCAGTAAATCAAGATGGTATTGCTTAAAGGCATCAAAGGTTTTTTCAGACGACGTAAACGGTTTTTCTTTCGCTTCGGCTTTGTTTTTATTAGCTTCCACGCCAAGCGCGTAGGCGGTTTTATCCCACAAGAAATTCGGTTTGATACCCGACGTGCGTTTTTCAGGGCGCGGCACACTTATCAGTTTCGGCTGGGGCTTTTTATCGGTAGTCAGATTCGGCACAACGGTTTTCAGACGACCTTCTTTATCCAACACCAAAATCCAGCCGATTTTCTCCTCACTAAAGCCATAAGGTGGCACTTTCGGGTTGCCCATTTCATCGGTTTTTGCTGCCAAACGGCGGTAATAGCGGGCAAGGGACGCAAGAATCATGCTTTCACCTCCTCGGCGTAAAACGGCGGTACATCAATCAAGCCGTCTTTCATTTGTGCGCGGAAAAAATGTGGCGTGTTGCCGTGATCAAAATCAATATCGTGCAGCATCCAGCCTAAATCACGGTTTGCCTCGCTTTCCAATAACGCCGACGGCGGCAGCGGCTCGCCCTCGTCAATCAACACAAAATCGGCAGGAAACTCACGCACGCCCAAACAAGGCTGCAGAAAGCATTGCCCCTTTTTCGCACGGCGTTTGAACATCTCGATATGCTTGGTAACGGTCTCATCCGCACCTGCTTTTGCCGTCAGCACCGCATGGGCTTCAATTACATACGCCACGTCTTTAAGCACCGTCGCCGCGCGCTGTTGGCGGTCGTCTTCAATCAGTGTATATAAATCGGCAACGCTCTTGCGCTTCATCGCACCACTGACCTTGCCCGCCGAAATCTTGCCGCCCAACTCATTGCGCCGCACCGACTCAAACTGAATCGGCTTTAACACATAAATCCGGTCAATCACCCACCGAATCGCCGGCTTCCAATGCACCGCCGCCAAAATCCCGCGCGCCGCCGACGGCGTGATGACATCATAAGACACCCGCTCCACCTTCATCTCCGGACGGGTGAAACAGGCATAATCGCCCCAAACATGTAGGCGGATTTGGTTCATTCGGTTCTCCTTTTGGTTGGGAAGTGCGGTTTCAGACGACGTTTTGAAAACGTTAGCGAAAATGACTGCACTTTTAAACTAAGTTTCTAATTGTCTAATATTCTTAGCATTTCATTTTGGAAGTAACTTGGATATTTAGCCATTACTTCTTGGGACTTTTCTTTATTTTTCTTTAACTCTTCTATTATCTTTTGTTTTTCAATTGAAATTAATCCTAAAGATAATGCTAAGTCTTGTGCAATAACACGATCTGCAAACCCCATTTCATAAAGTGTAATAGCAGTCTTTGTAGGTAAACCATATTTTAGATGCTTTTGAAAAAACTGAAGTATATTAAATAATTTAATTTTGTCATTTCGTTCAAGTAAATTAGTAAATTCAGCTAATGTACTAACAAATAGAGATGCATCATAGGCAATCCCTCCCTCAAAAATATCAACAATATTTTCAATTTTAATTTTCCTAGGTCTAGCACCATAACCAAGTTTACAATCATTATCTTTAGAAAATTGATAAATTTCACTAAAAGAACATCCAGAAACCCATTTTTTTACCATTTCAAGTAAGATATCTGGCTTATTAAATTTATTAAATGATTTATTACGAATATAATTTTTCATTATTTCCCATAAAGCTTCTATGATTTCATTGTTATTTTCCGCTGCTATAAGTTTATCCGAATACTCACTCAACCATTTTAAAATAACTTGAGAATCATGAATTCCATAAAATGTTTTTCCATAAACTATTCGACTTTCCGAGTCTTTCATATTCGTAATAATGTTATCTGCTAAAATTTTAAATAATAAACGTAGCTGTTCTTTCTTTTCTTCATCCGCTAAGTAAAATGCCAATGTGCCTTCAGCTAGAACGATTGCATTGGATTCTGTAAGTTTTTCTTCATTACTTTCAAAAGATAGTAAAAAATTCTCAAGTGAACATATTAAATTAATTTTCCAAGATATTTGTTGCGTAACACCATTATGCGAAAAATTTTTATCATGATATTTTTGTACTATTTCATCTACCCAATTATGAATATCATTAGAGCCATAAATATAAGCTTTGGCAAAATCTAAAGCTTTAATATCAATATAAAATTTGCCATCATCACTTGTGATAGGCTCAAATATTGATAATAGGTTGCTGATACAAGGCTCTGAATTATTCGGATTAAGAAGATCCTTTATCTGTTCCCAGCGCCATTTCTCTCTAGAATTCTTTCTATTTTCATAAACTTCTGGATCTACAAATAAAATACTTCCCTCTGTATGCATGCCGGAACGACCTGCACGTCCAATAAGATTATGGAAGTCACGAACTTTTATACGATCACCAGCTTGATAAATACTAGTTACAATTAAATAGCGAATAGGTAGATTTACCCCTTGAGCCAACGTAGATGTACAAACTACAAAGCGAATAAGGTTTTCACGCATTGCATATTCTACGGCGAGGCGGATTCCATGTGGAACATTCCCATGATGAGAAAAAATACCATACTGCGAACTTATTGAAGCGGATGAATCTTTACCAAGATTTAAAATATGTAAATTTCTTAGGCGTATAACTTCTTGGTAATTTGAGTATTCTTTTGGTTGCTTTAAATGGGTATTTCGCTCAATGATATCTATAGCTTTTTCACAAATACTGACAGCTGTGGGCTTACTACCACAAAAAATAGCAATACTGCCATTTGAAACCAGTTTAAAACCAAGATAAATAGCAATAGACTGACCATCTCCTTTCTCAGGGAAATAACGTTTTTTTCGTTCTCTTCCTTTCTTATTTAGTTCAATTTTTTCAATTACTCTTGGTACAAAAAATTCATTTCGATCTATATCAGTGGCATTAACATATTCAATACGCCCTTGTTGATCTAACCAACTAGCAAAAGCAATGGATTTAAATGCGGGGATTAATGCTTCACCATCAACAACGTTAGATTCCCCATTTAGCCATTCTCCAATATCTTTAGCATTGCTTATTACCGCAGAAATAAGGATTTTTTGAGCTTTTTGAGGAATCTTTAAATTCAGTGAAGTTAAAAGAAGTTCATAGGTAACGCCTCGAGTCCCACTGTCAAATTGATGCCCTTCATCAAGGATCAATAAATCTATTTTTGAAGCTAAATCAACAGAATGTTTTAGAATATAGAATAATTTTTCTGGCGTTAAGACTAAGATTTGCTGATGACCAAGTAGGTCAGAAAATTTAAAATCAATCTGTAATGTATCTGACAGTTCATCTATTTTTATTGGTTCATTATAGAAGGCATCGGCTAGAGTATTTTTTATCTCATTACATAAAGCTCTAAATGGTGCAACTATAACAGCTAAAGTTGCACGTCCAGATAAAAAAGCACTTCTAATAATTAACTCTGTTGATTTTGTTTTACCTGCACTGGTTGGCATTTGAACAATTGCTGATTTTCCCTTCAATATATCTGCTTTTCCAAGAAGATGTTGTGCAGGCCAAAACTCTTTAATAAAATTTTTCTTTTTTAATGTATTTACCCATTCCCTCTTAGATAATCCGCTATATTTTGGCAAGCACATCCATGTGGAATTTTGAATCTTTTTATACCCTATAGAGCAAATTAAGTCTCCCAAAAGGATTTGTCTTGGTGATCCAACTGAATAAATATATTTTCTTAATTCATTTAGTTGACTTTTTAGTTTTTCGTCATTCCCTGATGAAAAAAAGCTACAAAAATCTTTGGATATCCCTTCTATAAATTGACCAAATACAGAATCAATCTTCTTAAAATAATGATCAAATTTTGATTCAAGTATCCATAATAATAAAAACTCCAATCCTGCACCTTCTAAATTAGGGCAATATAAGCCTTCTACTTCAGAAGAATCTATTTCTTGTTTTAATTTTTTAATTAAAACTGATGAGGCTCCTTGTAAATCACACAAATAATAAGATGCTGATCCAAGAAGCATTAAATAAGGATCAAGAGTTCCATCTAATTTAGATTGATGATATGCATCAAAAAAATGCGCAGAGAAGAGTAAGTTTTTTTTCAGCTCAACAAGGTATTCATCTCCTGATTCTCCACGATTAACAGAAGCTGCAAAATCTCCTAATAAACCTATTGATATAGTAAGTAACTTAGCTGGATCTTCAGGGATTTTGATATGATCACTTTCAGGTACGTGGTATTCAACCATTTTGGCTTTTGCTCGAGTTACATTGAGCAAATTATAGGATTTATTTTCAGGCTTCATTTGCAGCTCTTTCATATAATTCATGAACTAATTTCATCATTTCATCACCTTTTATGACGATTAAAAAAAGTTGATCCGCATGAGAATGTAATGATGAATTGGCAGAGGTAATTACATCTTCTGTAAAATTACTATTATCTAAATGAGCTATTGCTACAAAATTTTGAATATATGGATTATCAGCTTCATTTTGAAAACGTTCGATGCGTTGTGAATTATAAATATCTTCTTTGTCAAGGAATCTTTGTTTTATTGCATTCAAAGTTTCCGCTTTGCGTAAAATATCCTTATCAGAATGATCTATTGCTATCTGTAAGCGATTTTCATGTTTACCAGTATATTTAGCTTTTGATTCGATAATAGTTAAAGTATCTTTAGAATTATTTCCATCAGAAGAAAACATAAAACCAATAGTATCAGAGCCTTTTGTGGACTCATTGCTAACTGTTTTATGCGAATATCTCACTCTAGGAACCCAATGTTGTAAGATATATTCAAGATAATCTGCTGCTAAAATCTCAGCAAAATCACCTGCTCTTATACTTGGACCTGGGGCAATCGATTTATCTGGAAACTTTATCTTATTAAGATACTCTGCTCGAGAATATTCTGTCCCACAACGCAGGGAATCAATTTGTGAATCCAAACAATAATGATTTCTAAAATATTTTGCCCATGCAGAAAGTATTTGCTCATCCTTCACATGACGAAATTCAAAAATATCAACAGATTTTCCATCTGATGTTTTTAATTGTTGGTTACTCTTGACCAACCACTTCATATGTTCAAATGAAAAACACATTATTTCCTCACAAAATAATTATGAATAACTTATAGGTAAATTTTAAAACTATCGCATAATCAAAGAAAGTAACATCAAAACACCAAACTCTCCCCCTTCAAAAACTCCGTACCCTCCCAAGAAAGCCCCGCCACTTCATCATACAAATCCAGTCCGATCAGCGTATAAAACTGTTTGCCGAAGTTTTTCTCGTTAATCGGTTCGATACGCCCTGCTTTATATAAAGCGGCGAGAGCTTTTTCGGGGATTTGGACGATGTAGGGTTGCAGTTTGCGTAAGAGTCCGCCGATGTGGTCGGCGTGGTGCAGGCTGCTGATGAGGTTTTCGGCTTCACCATCGAACGGAATAATCAGAGGCTGCATGTGGCTTTCAATCATGCGGAACTTATCGGCGATGGTTTGGAATGGGAAATCGAGGCTTTGTCCGGCGTTGCTGTGCATTTTCAGAATTTTTTTATTGTCCAGTTCGCTGCCTTTTAATTGATAAAGCTCGGCGAAGTAGGCGGCGACAGCTTGGGGGGATAAGAGGTCGTCTGAAAAGCTGTCGGCGGTCAGGCGCATGACGGCGGCTTGGGTGGCAAGTTCAGGCGGGGCTTTCCATTGTTCTTCGGACGCGAATATCCAGACAAAGCTGTTTTCAGACGGCCTTTTGCCTTCGCGGTTGCAGCGTCCTGCGGCTTGGGCAACGCTGTCTAAGCCTGCTTCGGCGCGCATCACCAGCGGAAAATCTACATCCACACCTGCTTCAATTAAGGAGGTGGCGATGACCCGGCAGGGTTCGCCGTTTTTCAGACGACCTCGGATTTCATCAAGTTTTTGACTGCGGTGTTTGGCGCACATTAAGGTGGTCAGGTGGAACGTGTCGTCAAGGTGTTTGACTTGGTCGTACAGGCTGCGGGCGTGGCGGCGGTTATTGACGATGACGAGCATTTGCGGGTGTTCGCCAAGTTTGGCGAGCAGGTCGGCATCGGTTTGTGTGCCGATGTGTTGCACGGTGGTGCGGCGCAGTTTGTCGAAAAGTGCGGTCGGTTTTGGTGCTATTTCACGCACGTTTTCAAAGCCGCGATAGAAGCCGTTTTCGGCTTGCACGGCTGGCTGGGTGGCGGTGCACATGACGACGCTGCAGCGGTAGTTTTGCGCCAATTCTTTGATGGCTTGCATGATGGGCAGCAAAAGATTGAGCGGCAGCATTTGCGCTTCGTCGAGGATGATGACGGAACCTGCGATGTTGTGCAGTTTGCGGCAGCGCGAGGAGCGGTCGGCAAAGAGGGATTCGAAGAATTGCACGGCGGTGGTCACGACAATCGGCGCGTCCCAGTTTTCCGAGGCAAGGCGCAGTTTGTCTTTGGTGGCCTCATTTTGCAGTTTGCCGTCGTCGAAGGTGCTGTGGTGTTCCAACACAGCTTGTTCGCCCAATTCGCCAAAGGCTTTGCGGAATTCGGCGGCATTTTGTTCGATGATGCTGGTGAACGGGATGACGTAAATCACGCGCCGCATACCGTGCCGCTTGGCGTGTTCCAATGCGAATGCCATAGAAGTAAAAGTTTTGCCTCCGCCGGTAGGTACCGTGAGCGTGAACAGCCCTTGCGGTTGTGCCGCTTGTTCTACGGCATGATCGAGAATCTCGCTGCGCAGGCGGTTTAAAGCGGCATTGCGTTTTTCAGCTTCGGTTTGCTCTGAAGCTTGGGTTATACGTCGTCTGAAAGTGTTGATAAATTGATTGAAATTGTGTTGTAAGGCGTTTAAATCGGGATAACCGCCGCGCTCGACGGCTTCGTTTTCTAGGTTTGAATAAAAGGCTTCGGTATCGAGATAATCGGCATCCACCAAGCAGGAATAGAGCATTCGAGTGAAGAAGGCGTAGGAGAAAAAAGGATGATGCGCATCGGCTTTGAGTGGTGGGGCGGATAGGTTTTGAGGGAGCTTGATTTCTTGTTGCCACAGATTATCGAGAGTGGGAATATCTGCACCAAATTGCAATGCCAAACGCTGCTTTAACGTGCGGCGGTTATCGCCTTCGCCATTACCATTTGCAAGCCCCGCATGGTGCCCCGCAATGCAAAACGCCATCAGCTTGCCGATAGCATTTCCCCAACGCTCGACGGCAATTTTGGCGCCGGCAGTAGCATGATCAACTGAAGGGCCACCATGTAATCGGTGATTAAAGGGTTCCGAATATTTCCCTAAGTCATGAAGCTGCCCCGTCTGACAGGCAATTTCCTGCGCACCAAATACCTGAGCAAACTCCGCCGCCATTTCACCAACATTGACCGAATGGCTTTGCAAGGTTTGCCAATGTTCGTAAGGTAAGAGATTACCGAGTTTATCTTGGGCGGAATGGGCATAGTAAATTAGGGGTTTCATATTGAAATTCTAAAAAGATTCAAACTGATATCATGCAATGATAATATGATATTAAATTTAATATGTAAATAGAAAAAATGCCGTCTGAAACTTTTTCAGACGGCATTGTCATTTATTAACCTTTATAACTTGCTTCTAATATCCTCCACTGCTTCCACTAAAGCCTCGGAAAGCGAAGGATCAAAAGAAGAGTGGCCTGCTTGGACGATTCTCAATTCTGCTTCTGGGAAGGCTTGCGAGAGTTCCCACGCGCTTTGCATCGGGGTACATAGGTCGTAGCGGCCTTGGACGATGATGGTTGGGATATGGCGGATTTTGCCGATATTTGCCAAGATGGCTTTATCACCCTGCAACCAGCCTTCGTTCACGAAGTAATGGTTTTCCATTCTCGCGATGGCAAGGGAGGCTTGCGGATCTTCATCTACATCTTTAGGTTCAAACTGAATAAGGTAGCTTTCCCAATCTGCCCATGATTTGGCCGCTTTGAGGCACGTGGCTTCATCTTCGCTGAACAGCATTTCATGGTAGGCTTTAATTAGGGCTTGGCGTTTGTTTTCGGCTACGGGGGCAATGAATTTTTGCCATTGAGCCGGATAAATTTGGCTTACGCCACCTGCTTCGTTCAACCATGCCATTTCAGACGGCCTGCATAGGAAAATACCGCGCAAAACTAATCCGCTGACGCGATCGGGATGGGTTTCGGCATAAGTCAGCGACAAGGTGCTGCCCCATGAGCCTCCGAAAACCAGCCATTTTTGAATGCCGAGCATTTCGCGTACTTTTTCAATATCGGCAACCAAGTCCCATGTGGTGTTGTCTTCAACACAAGCATAGGGTTTGGAACGTCCGCAACCGCGCTGATCGATAATGACGATGCGGAAATGCTCTGGATTGAAAAAGCCTCGACAGGCAGGTGATGCCCCTGCTCCGGGGCCGCCATGCAGGAAAATCACGGGATGACCATCAGGATTGCCTGATTCTTCCCAGTAGATTTCGTGAATGTTGGATACGCGCAAAAGGCCGCTATTTCTTGGTTCTTGAATCGAATGCATGAGCTTTCTCCTTTGTCTGATGAATATGTTGATTGTAACACTTTGCCTGCTGATTTTTCAGACGGCCTACATAGGTTTATCGCAACAAATGGCGTAAAATAGCACTCTTTTGACAGGATTATTTATGGCTGACAACAAACAAACACATGCGGCACCCGAAGGACAACTTTTATTACGTACGGTAGCCATGCCGCGCGATACCAATCCTAATCAGGATATCTTCGGCGGCTGGATTATGTCGCAAATGGATCTGGGCGGCGGTATTTTGGCGGCAGAAATTGCACAGGGACGAATTGTAACCGTGGCCGTTCAAGAAATGAATTTCATCAGACCGGTAAAGGTCGGCAACGTCGTGTGCTGCTACGGTCATTGCGTCCGCGTAGGCAATACTTCTTTGCAACTGAAAATCGAAGTGTGGGTGAAGACTTTGATGAACGACATGGTAACGGAAGACCGCCAACTGGTCACCGAAGCAGTGTTCACTTACGTCGCCATCGATGCACAAGGCAATCCGCGCCCTATTCCTCGCGAAGGCAATGCAAAGCTGGCACATTTGTAAGTTTAAAAATTCAAAACAAGGCCGTCTGAAACCTCAACGTTCAGACGGCCTTTTTTAATACAGAAGCAAAATGTAATAATATTTCTTTTGAGCTAAAGCAAGGCGAAGTATCTGTTTTTTAGGTTTAATTCAGGCTGATTGATAAAACAAAGACCGTACACCGGCTTCCTATAACACTGCCCTACCGCGACAGTTTGCGCCATTTTTGAAACGGCGTTTCCTCCTCAACCCACTTTAAGGAACATCATGGCTTCGCGCGATTTATACCCACAGGAAATTTTACAGGTTGTTCTCGACAAAAGCTGCGCCAAAGCACAATCCAGCATACCCACACTGGCAATCTTGAGCATTTTGGCCGGCGGATACATCGGCTTCGGTTATCTTGCCTATTTAAAAGTAGTCAGCGGCATTCCGCACGAATGGGGCGGCGTTGCGACTTTACTCGGTGCCGCCGTATTCCCAATCGCCTTGATTTGTATCCTGCTTGGCGGCGGCGAGCTGGTAACCAGCAACATGATGATCATGTCTTTAGGCAGGTTGGCCGGACGGATTTCCTCTAAAATGCTGCTGCGCAACTGGGTTATCGTCTGCATGGGCAATTTGGTGGGCACGCTGGCAATGGCGTTTTTCCTCGGATACTATGTCGGTATGATTGAAGGCAGCGTCGCAGAAAAAACCATTGCCGTAGCGGAAGCAAAAGTCCATATGGATTTCGGCCGCGCTTTCGTATCGGCAGTCGCATGTAACTGGATGGTCTGCATGGGTGCATGGCTGCACTTTGCCGCTAAAAACACAACCGGACGAATGCTGGCCATTTGGTTCCCCGTCATGATTTTCGTATTAAACGGCTTCCAACACCTTGTCGCCAATATGTTCGTTATCCCCGCAGGTATTTTGGCAGGTGCAAACATCACTTGGGGACAGTTTTTCTTCAATATGATTCCCGTATTCCTGGGCAATGTCGTCGGTGGCGCATCCTTTGTCGGCGCGTCTTATCTTTATACTTATAGAGACACGCTGAAAGATAGTGCCGAATAGTTCTGCTTTATAAACAACAAAACCTGCTTTTTAAGCAGGTTTTGTTTCAGACGGCATTAGTATCCAGTTTTAAAATCCATTCGGACACATTATTCAGATAAATCATCCAAACGAAAAAAGAGCCGTTTTCAAAACGGCTCTTTCCAATTCTTTGGTCGGAGTGAAAGGATTCGAACCTTCGACCCCTTGCACCCCATGCAAGTGCGCTACCAGACTGCGCCACACTCCGACTCGATAAGCTGTGAATTCTAGTTTCAAACGCTGATTTTGACAAGTGCTTTTTAGAAAGGGAAATTTACTCGTTTGAAAATATTTGAATTATTTGTAAACAAAAAAAGGCCGTCTGAAATCGTTCAGACGGCCTTTGATTATTCGGTCAAATATCAAGCTTCAACCGGAATAATACCGATTTTGGCCTGCCATTGTTTTGGCGCAATGGCGTGAACCGATTCGCCGTTGCTATCCACCGCAACGGTCACAGGCATGTCTTTGACTTCAAATTCGTAAATCGCTTCCATACCCAATTCTGGGAACGCCAATACTTTAGATGCTTTAATGGCTTTGGCAACCAAATATGCCGCGCCGCCAACAGCCATCAGGTAAACAGCTTTGTTATCGGCAATGGCTTGGCAAGTTGCTGCGCCGCGTTCGGATTTACCGATCATACCCAAGAGGCCGGTTTGTTCCAGCATTTGGCGGGTGAATTTATCCATACGGGTGGAAGTAGTCGGACCGGCCGGGCCAACAACTTCGTCACGGACTGGATCAACCGGGCCAACGTAGTAAATCAGTTTGTTGGTGAAATCTACCGGTAATTCTTCGCCTTTATTGAGCATGTCAACCAGACGTTTGTGCGCGGCATCTCGGCCGGTCAGGATTTTGCCGTTCAACAACAACACGTCGCCGGTTTTCCATGTAGCCACTTCTTCTTTGGTCAGATTGTTGACATCGACACGTTTGCCGTTGTCAGGGCTATAAGTCAGATCCGGCCAGTCTTCCAAATACGGGGCTTCCAGTTTGGCCGGGCCTGAGCCGTCCAATTCAAATTCGATGTGGCGGGTTGCCGCGCAGTTTGGAATCATGGCAATCGGTTTGGAAGCCGCGTGGGTTGGGTAGTCAAGGATTTTGACATCCAGCACGGTGCTCAAACCGCCCAAACCTTGTGCGCCGATGCCCAAGGCATTTACTTTTTTGTAGAGTTCCAAGCGCAGGGCTTCGGTTGTAGACAATTCTGCACCGGAATCGACTTTTTCTTTGAGTTCCTGAATATCGATATGGCTCATCAGGCTTTCTTTGGCCATCAACACTGCTTTTTCAGGCGTACCGCCGATACCGATACCCAAGATGCCCGGAGGACACCAGCCTGCACCCATTTGAGGAACGGTTTTCAATACCCAATCAACAATATTGTCTGAAGGATTGAGCATGGCAACTTTGGTTTTGTTTTCAGAACCGCCGCCTTTGGCTGCGCAAGTGACTTCGACTTTGTCGCCTTTTACGATTTCCATGTGTACAACGGCAGGGGTGTTGTCTTTGGTATTTTGACGCTTACCAGCCGGGTCGGCCAATACGGAGGCGCGCAGTTTGTTGTCAGGATAGGTGTATGCACGGCGTACGCCTTCGTTAACCATTTCCTGTACGCTCATCTCGGCATCCCACTGTACATCCATGCCCACTTTCAAGAATACGGTCGCAATACCGGTATCCTGACAAATCGGACGATGGCCTTCGGCACACATACGGCTATTGACCAAAATCTGCGCCATCGCATCTTTGGCCGCAGGGTTTTCTTCTTTTTGATAAGCCTTATACAAAGCTTGAATGTAGTCTTTAGGATGGTAGTAGCTGATGAATTGGAAAGCATCGAAAATACTTTGGATAAAGTCTTCTTGCTTGATGACGGTCATGATTGTGTTCCTTTTCGGAGTCATGGTAGGGAGGATTTGTTTATTTCTTAAGAGACCGATTTTTTCAGACGGCCTTTAATAGTGTAATAGTGCTTTCAAATGAATGACCCAGACAATATCATTTTCATACCCTATTGATTTAAATGAAATTTAATATCGCATTAAATCACTTGGTTATTGATAATCTATATCCACTGACCATTCACTTACACAGAAATAAAATTACATTATTTTTAAATGATAATCTTATTGCGAGGCCGTCTGACAATATTTGCCTTAAGTATCTGAGAAATAAATTTAGTATCTTGTATTTAAAAGGAAAATACCTAAATTTCAGACGGCCTTTCTTATTCTCTAATACAATACACAATTGTAAAATCTGTGTCATTTTCTCCCTCAATCTTCTTGACTGATATCAAACTTGTTTGATTTTTTGAAATTTTATAACAACCTTTCACTTACTCATATACCTAAATATTATTCAATATATACAACAATCTATGCAAAATTATCTAATATGTAATAATGGTTTCTACTAGCAAATATTAGATTATTTTTGCAAATATACTAAAAAGGTAATTTTCTTTTACCTTTAAAATCAAATATAAATAATTAATTTGTCTAAATAATAGGCATATTTTGTTTACAATCTCTTCCTTAAGCAAGGCTAATCCCTCCCTATCATCAAATCCAACAAATTCTGATACACTTCGCCTTATATAGATAAATATTGATTTTAAAAGAATTTCTGAGTAAATGACTTGGATATTTCCTCACACACAATAGATGTAATAAAAATACAATTAATCAAATTACCCACTATTCCAACTTCCAATTTCACAGGAACAAACCATGAGTGAAAATTTGTTAACCCTGACCATAGACGGCCATGAAGTCAAAGCTTCCGCCGACTCGTCAATCATCCAAGCCTATGCCCGTTCAGGCAATGCGATTACTGCCAATGTCGGCTGTATGGGTCAAGGCGTATGCGGTTCCTGCCGCTGCATGATTCGTAAAGAAGGCGAGCGCGAAGTCACCACCGCACTGGCATGCGAGACCAAAGTTGAAGAAGGTATGCAGGTCAGCTTCTTGGATTACTTTATTCCGGAGCACATCCAATATTACGACGTCGGCGAGATTGGTGATGGCTGGAACTGGTTGGACGATACCGCCAAAGCCTTCCCAGAAGCGCAAAACTGCCGTCATTGCGGCGGCTGTAATCGCGCCTGTCCTAAAAGTTTACAAGTAGAAAACGGCGTAGCGCAGGTAGTTTCCGGTGATTTCGGCGCGGCTGCGCTGACCTTCGACCAATGCGTGATGTGCAACCTCTGCACCCTCTCCTGCCCCGAACACATCCGTCCGAACCACTTAGGCCTGTTCGCTCGCCGTATGAAAGCGGCGCGTACGCTGCGCCCTGTGGATTTGATGCGCCGCCTGCGCGAAATCGACAGTGGCAAAATGAAAGTCGAATTTGAAGAGGAGTCAGTGTAATGGTTAACAAAATCCAAGGCATAGACTACGAAACCGCCCTTGCCAACCTGCGTGCGTCCTCATTGGAGCTGCGCGGCGATTTACCTGAAAAGAACGAATTACTGAGCCAATTTCACCCTGACTATCAGGCAAATGCGCGTGTGAAACTGCCTATCGGCCCAAACCAAGGCGATTACTGCCATCCTGATTTGGCCAAACTCTTAATCAGTCAGCCTCTGATTGACGACTATGATTTGTCAGGCGCAGAACACTTGAACACCGACGTATTGGTGATCGGCGGCGGCGGTGCGGGTGCGGCAGCAGCGTTGTCTGCAACTGAAGCAGGCGCGCGCGTCATCATGGCGAACAAACTGCGTATCGGCGACAGCAATACCGTAATGGCAGAAGGCGGCATTCAAGCAGCGGTCGGCGCAGAAGACAGCCTGCAACAACACTTTGACGACACCATCAAAGGCGGCCACAACGTCGGCAAAAAAGAATTGGTGGCGCAAATGGTTACCGATGCGCCGTCCGCCATCCGCTGGCTGATTGGCTTGGGCATGACTTTTGACTTGGCTAAAGGCGCGGACAGCAACGGAATGTTAAGCCGCAAACGCGCAGGCGGTACGACCGTACCGCGTATTTTAAGCTACCGCGACTTTACCGGCCTTGAAATGATGCGCGTACTGCGCGAGGCAGTCGAACTCGACGAAAACATTACCCAGCTCAACCGCCACCCCGCCATCGAATTATTATCAGACGAACACGGCCGCTGCGTCGGCGCGATTTTGTACGATTTGGAAAAACGTTCTTTGGTGTTGGTTCATGCCAAAGCCGTGGTCTTGGCAACCGGCGGCAGCGGACGCCTGCATTTACAGGGTTTCGCCACTTCCAACCACTATGGCGCGACTGCAGACGGCCTGGTAATGGCTTACCGTATCGGTGCCAAACTGCGCGATGTCGATTCTTTCCAATACCACCCGACCGGCGTTGCCCACCCTCCTCACTTGGCAGGCGCTCTGATTTCCGAAGCAGTGCGCTCTGCAGGCACCAAACTGGTCAACGGTTTGGGCGAACGTTTCGTTGACGAATTGCAACCGCGCGATGTTGTTGCCGCTGCGATTCTGCGCGAATGCCGCGAAGGCCGCGGCGTGGTACGTGACGGTCAAGTCGGCGTGTTCCTTGACACCTCGCGCCTGATTGCTAACGACCCTGACGTATTAAACCGTTTGGTAACACTCGGCCACGTTGCCCACAAATGCGGCATCGACCCTACTGTTGAGCCGGTCATGATTCATCCTACCCTGCACTATCAAAACGGCGGTATCGAAATCAACGGCAACGGCGCAACCTGCGTAGAAGGCCTCTATTGCGCCGGCGAAGTAACCGGCGGCATTCACGGCCGCAACCGCCTGATGGGCAATGCGCTTTTGGACATCATCAGCTTCGGCCGCCGTGCCGGTAAAGCCGCGGCAAATTGCGGCCTGCCGCTGAAAAAAGTACGCGGCGGTGTCGGACACGTCCACGACCTGCAACGCGAAATGACCCGCGCCGGTCTGACCAGCGACATCAAAGCCCCCGTTTTATATCCCGACTACGGCAAATTCGATTTGCGCGAACACGCCGGTTTGCAGGAGCAACAATCATGAATCAAGCCAATCAAAACTTACTGCATCCTTCCCGCCAAGTCGGCGCAGATTTAGCCGCGTGGCGCAAAGTCGGCGGCGGCGAAGGCCTGCTGGCTGCGCTTGCCGATCCTCAAAGCATTGTTTCCAAACTGCAAGATGCCAATCTTTGCGGTATGGGCGGTGCAGGTTTCCCGACTTGGCGCAAATGGGAAGCGGCCGTTGCCGCCCAAAGCAAAAATGGCGACAAATACGTTGTCTGCAATGCCAACGAAGACGAACCGGGTACATTTAAAGACCGCGTACTATTGGCAAATACGCCGCACCAAGTCATCGAAGGCGTCCTGATTGCCGCCGTTGCCTGCCGTGCCAACAAAGCGATTTTGTACGTCAACCCTCATCAAACCGAATCCATCGCTTCCATCACACCGGCCATCGAGCAATGGAAAAACAGCGATTTGTTTATCCGTATTGAAAACTACTTGGGTAAACCTTTGGACTTACAACTGGTTGAAACTTCAGGCCGTTATATCGGCGGCGAAGAAACTGCCGTAATTTCATGGCTGGAAGGCGGTTTCCCCTTCCCCCGCCGCAAACCACCTTTCCCAGCCGAAAGCGGTGTCAACGGTGAGCCGACCCTCATCAACAATACCGAAACCTTCGCCAATATTCCGCAAATCCTTGCCAAAGGTGCGGAATGGTACAAATCTTTGGGTTTGGGCGATGCGGCCGGTACGAAACTCTACTCGCTCTCCGGCGACGTATTGAATCCGGGCCTGTACGAACTGCCGATGGGTACGACCCTTCAATCGCTGATTTACGATCACGGCGGCGGTATGCTCGAAGGCCGCACGTTTAAAGCCGTATTTACCGGCGGCCCGTCAAACACGCTTTTGACCGTAAAAGATTTGGATGTGCCTTTGGACTTCGTTTCCGTACGCGAACGCAAATCCAGCCTCGGTACCGGCGCGATGATTGTGATTTCTGAAGGTACCAGCGTGGTGCGCAAAGTGGCCGAGTATGTGGAATTTTTTGCTTCCAACTCATGCGGTCAATGCCCTCCGTGCAAAGGCGGCACATTCCAGCTTTCCCGCCTGCTCAACCGCGTGGACACCGGCATCGGCACTCCCGACGACCTGCGCGCCCTGCAAAGCCTGTGCCAACTGTTGCCACGAAGCGGCCGTTGCGGTTTGATTGACGGCGCGGTTACCGTGTTGCAAAGCTCGCTGCGTACCTTCCCCGAAGAGTACGGCCTGCTTCAAGAACAGGAGTAAAACGACGTTGTTTTCAGACGGCCTGTTACTGTAAAGGCCGTCTGAAAAACGATACCCGAATCCCTTTCTCTTCTTTCCAAGATGAAAGAGAAGCCCAATAAGAAAAATACCTTCCAAACCTACCAAAATACGTTCAGACAGGCTTTAGCAACACTCAGGCCGTCTGAAAACCGATTTCCCAATACTTCAATCCTCAAATTAGGAGATTCAACATGGGCTTCAAGCCAATTCCTGCTGCGGTCGCACTTGTGCTGACGCTGCTTATCTGGTTCGTTATCCCCGTTCCTCAAGGCGTATCGCCTGACGCATGGCATCTTTTGGCATTGTTCGTCGGCATCATTGCCGGCATCATCGGCAAAGCCATGCCTATCGGTGCAATGGCGATTTTGGGCATTACCTTGGTTGCACTGACCGGCGTGACCAACGAAAAAGCCGCCGACGCAACCAAAGACGCTTTGAGCAGCCTCAACAACTCACTCATCTGGATGATCGGTATCGCCATCATCATCTCGCGCGGCCTGTTGAAAACCGGCTTGGGTATGCGTATCGGCTACCTCTTGATTTCCCTCTTCGGCAAACGCACGCTGGGCGTAGGTTACAGCTTGGCATTGGCCGACTTGGTTATCGGTCCGGTAACGCCAAGTAATACCGCGCGCGGCGGTGCGATTGTGCATCCGATTATGAAATCCATTGCCTTGAGCTTCGACTCTGACCCTGAAAAAGGTACGGAAGGCAAAATCGGTAAATACCTTTCACTGGTCAACTTCCACTCCAACGTGATTACCTGTCTGATTTTTATCACTGCCACCGCACCCAATCCGCTGGTCGTCGAATTGGTTGCCAAAGCCACCAATTCGGAAATCCAACTCTCTTGGGGTACTTGGTTCTTGGCGATGGTCGTACCCGGCCTGCTTGCTATGCTGCTGATGCCGCTGGTGCTGTATTTCCTGTATCCGCCTGAAATCAAACAAACCCCTAACGCCACTGCATTGGCAAAAGAGCATTTGGCTGCCATGGGACCGATGAAGCGTGAAGAAAAAATCATGCTGGGTATTTTCCTGGTTCTGCTGCTGTTGTGGGCGGGTATTCCTGAGATGCTGTTCGGCGTGAAAGTTGACGCTACTGCCACCACCTTCCTCGGCTTGAGCCTGTGTCTTTTGACCGGCGTACTGACTTGGGACGACGCGCTAAAAGAAAAAAGCGCGTGGGACACCATTGTTTGGTTTGCTGCCTTGGTTATGATGGCAAACTTCCTCAACAAACTGGGCCTCATCAGTTGGTTGTCCGACTCCATGCAAAGCGGTATCGCCCACATGGGCTTGGGTTGGGAAACCGGTTGCGCCCTGTTGATGCTGGCCTACCTCTACGCCCACTACGTTTTCGCCAGCGGTACGGCACACGTTACCGCCATGTTCGGCGCATTCTACGGCGCAGGCTTGGCCTTGGGCGCACCACCGATGCTGTTTGCCCTGATTATGGCAGCCGCTACCGGCATCATGATGTCGCTGACCCACTACGCCACCGGTTCTGCTCCTGTCATTTACGGCTCAAACTACGTCAACATGACCGAATGGTGGAAAGCCGGCTTCATCATGAGCGTGGTCGAAATCCTGATTTTCAGCACTGTCGGCATCTTGTGGTGGAAAGCCTTGGGCTATTGGTAATCCTTTAGCCGATTGAAAAATCAGGCCGTCTGAAACTCCAATTTCAGACGGCCTTTTGTTACAATTTCATTTTTACCGAACACACTCGATTACCGTGAAAATACTTATTCTCGGCAGCGGCCAAGTCGGCTCGACCGTCGCCCAAAACCTCGCCTCCGTTCCCAGCAACGACGTTACCATCATCGACATCGACGAAAAAGCGCTCAACCGCATCAGCAGTCGCCTCGATGTCCAAACCATCGTCGGCAACGGCGCATCACCCTTTACCCTTGAACAGGCAGGCGCGGCGGACTCCGACCTCCTGCTTGCCCTGACCCGCAGCGACGAAACCAACATCGTTGCCTCCAAAATCGCCGCCGACCTGTTCAACATCCCCGGCCGTATTGCACGCGTGCGCTCAAGCGAATACCTCGAATATCCGGTTGACGGCAGCGACAACCCCGAAGAAGGCAGCCTCAACATCTTCGGCATTACCGAAACCATCAGCCCCGAACAGCTGGTTACCGAACAACTCGTCGGCCTGCTCAACTACACCAGCTCATTGCAGGTACTCAGTTTCGCCAACGATAAAGTGCGCATGGTGATTGTTCAAGCTCGCAAAGGCGGTTTGCTGATCAGCCGTGAAATTGCCGACATCAACCAACATCTCCCCGAAGGCGCGGACTGCCAAATCTGTGCCATATACCGCAACAACCGCCTTATCGTCCCCACGCCGCAAACCGTCATCATCGAAGGCGACGAGGTACTTTTTGCCGCCGACATCAGCAGCGTTGAAGCCATCATGCGTGAATTGCGTCCGAAAGAAGCGCGTACCCGCCGCATCATGATTGCCGGCGGCGGCAACATCGGCTACCGCCTCGCCAAGCAGCTTGAATCCAAATACGACATCAAAATCATCGAATACAAACCCCAGCGCGCCGAATGGCTGGCCGAGAATCTGGACAACACCCTCGTCCTGCAAGGTTCCGCCACCGACGAAACCCTGCTGGACGAAGAATACATCGACGAAATCGACGTCTTCTGCGCGCTGACCAATGATGACGAAAACAACATCATGTCCAGCCTGTTGGCGAAAAACCTTGGTGCCAAACGCGTGATTACCATCGTCAACCGCTCAAGCTACGTCGATTTGCTCGAAGGCAACAAAATCGATATCGTCGTTTCCCCCCACCTGATTACCATCGGCTCCATCCTCGCCCACATCCGCCGTGGCGACATCGTTGCCGTCCATCCTTTGCGCCGTGGTACGGCCGAAGCCATTGAAGTGGTGGTACACGGCGATAAAAATACTTCCGCCATCGTCGGCCGCCGCATCAGCGGCATCAAATGGCCAAGCGACTGCTACATCGCCGCCATCGTCCGCGGCGCAACCGGCGAGGTCATCATGGGACACCACACCGAAACCATCCTCCAAGACGGCGACCACATTATCTTCTTCGTTTCACGCCGCCGCGTCCTACCGGAGCTGGAAAAACTCATTCAAGTCAAAATGGGCTTTTTTGGTTAAACCCGAAATCCGTTTGCTTGAAGCGATAAAAAGGCCGTCTGAAAACCTTTTCAGACGGCCTTTATTCTTGTTTTATTTACGCTTTGGTAACATTGTTCTTACGACCAAACCAAACAAAACCAATCACACCCAATACAATCATCGGCACGCTCAACCATTGACCCATGGACAAACCCAAGGTCAACAGGCCGAGATAGTCGTCAGGCTGACGGGCAAATTCGGCAATAAAGCGGAACAAACCGTAACCGCCCAAGAACAATGCTGCCGTTTGTCCGGCCGGACGTGGTTTTTTTGAGAAAATCCAAACGATGACAAACAGGCAAATGCCTTCAAGGGCAAACTGGTAAAGCTGAGATGGATGGCGCGGCAACATGCCGTATTGTTGCAGCCATTCGGCCCACAAAGGATTGTGCGCTGCAGCTTCCGCATCTTCGTAACGCGCTTGCGGGAAACCCATTGCCCAGAAAGCATTGAGTTCGGTCACGCGTCCCCAAAGTTCGCCGTTGATAAAGTTGCCGATACGGCCGGAAGCCAAGCCCAGCGGTACGAGCGGCGCAACGGTATCCATCAATTTCAAGATACTGATGTTGTGCTTGCGGCCAAACAGCCACATGGTAACGACCACACCCAAGAAGCCGCCGTGAAACGACATGCCGCCTTCCCAAACTTTGAAAATATCCAACGGGTTGGCCAGATAGTCGGAAAATTTATAAAACAAAACGTAGCCGATACGGCCGCCCAAGATGACGCCCAAGATACCCCAAGTCAGGAAATCGTCGAGTGTTTCTTTGGTAAACACAGAATTGCCCTGCGCGATACGGCGGCGGCCCAAAATCGTAAACAGGATAAAGCCGACAATATAGCTCAAAGCATACCAGCGGATGGCAAGCGGGCCGATGCTGATCAGCACCGGATCAAACTGGGGATGTATTATCATGATGTGTGTTCCTTATCTCAAAGGCCGTCTGAAAGCCTGAACTTTCAGACGGCCTGTATGCGGTGTCGGATGGTTTAACGCAAATCGTCAACCACATTCAAAATAGCAGACAACATTGCCTCGCCCAAGCGCAGCGAGCGTTGGCCGTTCCAGCCGAAATCATCGTCCGGCAGATTGGCATTGTCTTTAAACGGCATTTCCAAAGTATAGGCAAGGCAGTTGAAATGATTGCCGACCCAGTTGGTCGCCAAAGTCATGTTTGCCTGACCCGGCGCATCTTTGTCATAGCCGTAATCGTCTTGGAAATCTGGGCTGGCATTGAACAGCGCGAGCTTGAATTGGTCTTCCAAGGCTTCGATGCGCTCGTTGTAGTTCGGCACGCCTTCGGTACCGGCCACAAAGACAAACGGCAGGCCTTCATCGCCGTGAATATCCAAGAACAAATCCACGCCGGTTTCCATCATTTTTTCACGGACGGTAAAAACTTCGGGGCTTCGTTCCAAAGTCGGGTTTTCCCATTCGCGGTTAAGGTTGGCACCGGCGGCATTGGTGCGCAGGTTGCCCAATACCGAGCCGTCCGGATTCATATTCGGCACGATGTAAAAAGTCGCACGGTCAAGCAGCATGCGCGCGGTCGGATCTTGCGGATCAAGCAGACGGCCCAGCAAACCTTCGACAAACCATTCCGCCATGGTTTCACCCGGATGCTGACGGGCGATAATCCAGACTTTCATGTCGCTTTCGACTTGGTTGCCGATGGTCAACAGATTAATATCACGGCCTTGAACGGTACTGCCCAAGTCGTCGATACGGCACAAACCGCTGCCCTGCGCATCGCCCAAAAGGTTCAAATGCTGCTCGTTGGAATAAGGCTCGAAATAAGCGTAGTAAACGCTGTTGGACAAAGGCGTATGGTTGATGGTCAACACGCCGTTTTCATAGCTGGTCGGCACGCGGAACCAATTTTGGCGGTCGTAAGAAGCGCAAGCCTGATAGTCCTCCCAGCCCAAAGGATACGCAGCGTCCGCCGCATTTTCAAAATGCATCACGCAGTTTTGATAGGCCGCACCCTGCAAACGGAAGTAAAACCATTGGGCAAACTCCGAAGCATTGTCGGGACGCAGGGCGAGACGGATATCGGCAGGGTTGCTCAAGTCTTTGACAACGACCGAACCGGCATCGAATTGGGTGCTGATTTTCATCATGGGTATCCTTAGTAATCGGCAAAGAGGCCGAAGCAAACCGTCATTTTACCGTTTGCATGAGGCTGGTTTCAACCATTTAACTGATTTAACAGGATTTCAAGCGCTTGGAAATATTGTTTCAGACGGCCTTTGGGATTAAGATAAAGGCCGAAATCATGAAACAAGGTTGAAACCATGACTCAGCAACAATCTGTCTCCTCTGCGATCAAAGCGCGCGTCCTTGCCGAATCTTTACCTTATATCCGCCGTTTTTCCGGTTCCATCATCGTCATCAAATACGGCGGCAACGCCATGACCGAGTCGGCCTTAAAAGAGGGCTTCGCACGCGATGTCGTCCTGCTCAAACTGATCGGACTGCATCCCGTCATCGTTCACGGCGGCGGCCCGCAAATCAATGAAATGCTGGAAAAAGTCGGCAAAAAAGGAGAATTTGTTCAAGGCATGCGCGTCACCGACAGCGAAACCATGGACATCGTAGAAATGGTTTTGGGCGGACACGTCAATAAAGAAATCGTTTCCATGATTACCTCCTTCGGTGGTCGCGCCGTCGGCATTACCGGCCGGGACAACCACTTCATCAAAGCGGAAAAACTCCTAATCGACACGCCCGAACAAAAAGGTGTGGACATCGGCCAAGTCGGCACCGTAGCCGACATTGATACCCGTTTGGTGGAAGGCTTGGTCGAGCGCGGCTGCATTCCGGTCATCGCACCCATCGGCGTAGGCCAAAACGGCGAAGCGTTCAACATCAATGCCGACTTGGTTGCCGGCAAACTGGCGGAAAAACTTCAAGCCGAAAAACTGCTGATGATGACCAACATCCCCGGCGTACTGGATAAAGAAGGCAAATTATTGACCACTCTGACGCCAAGCCGCATTGACGAACTGATTGAAGACGGCACGCTGTACGGCGGCATGCTGCCTAAAATCGCCTCTGCCGTCGAAGCCGCCAAAAGCGGCGTCAAAGCCACGCACATCATAGACGGCCGCGTTCCCAACGCCCTGCTCTTGGAGGTACTGACCGATGACGGCGTAGGCTCGATGATTTTGGGCGAAGGCTAATCTGGTTTTTAGACGGCCTTATGCCTGATTTAATCAGCTTTTCACCCTAAAAAGGGTAAAAAATGTTACACTATACGGCTTATGTTTGTTTGAGCGATATTGACGTGAAACAAACTTACAGTCGGTTTTATACCGACGCCGATGCCATGCCCGGCAAAGACGGTATAATGTCTGCATTCATCAGACTTCGGCAATCATCCTCAAGGCCGTCTGAAGCGTAACAAAGCTACTTTTCTTTTACCATCCTATTTGGAGATATTCATGAGCGCAATCGTTGATATTTTTGCACGCGAAATCTTAGACTCTCGCGGCAACCCTACTGTAGAGTGTGACGTATTGTTGGAATCCGGCGTCATGGGCCGTGCAGCCGTACCAAGCGGCGCATCAACCGGTCAAAAAGAAGCTTTGGAATTGCGTGACGGCGACAAATCTCGTTACTTGGGCAAAGGCGTATTGAAAGCCGTTGACCACGTTAACAACCAAATCGCGCAAGCCCTCATCGGCATCGATGCCAGCGAACAATCTTATATCGACCAAATCATGATCGAATTGGACGGTACTGAAAACAAAGGTAACTTGGGTGCCAACGCCACTTTGGCCGTTTCCATGGCCGTAGCACGCGCGGCCGCTGAAGATTCAGGCCTGCCGCTGTACCGTTACTTGGGCGGCGCAGGCCCAATGGCTCTGCCGGTTCCAATGATGAACGTTATCAACGGCGGCGAACACGCCAACAACAGCCTGAACATCCAAGAATTCATGATCATGCCTGTTGGCGCAAAATCTTTCCGCGAAGCCCTGCGTTGCGGTGCCGAAATTTTCCACGCGCTGAAAAAACTGTGCGATAGCAAAGGCTTCCCGACTACCGTTGGCGATGAAGGCGGTTTTGCACCCAACCTGAACAGCCACAAAGAAGCCCTGCAATTGATGGTGGAAGCCACCGAAGCCGCCGGCTACAAAGCAGGCGAAGACGTATTGTTCGCCCTGGACTGCGCATCCAGCGAGTTCTACAAAGACGGCCAATACCACCTGGAAGCAGAAGGCCGCTCCTACACCAGCGCAGAATTTGCCGAATACCTGGAAGGCCTAGTTAACGAATTCCCAATCATTTCCATCGAAGACGGCATGGACGAAAACGACTGGGAAGGCTGGAAACTGCTGACCGAAAAATTGGGCAAAAAAGTTCAATTGGTCGGCGACGACTTGTTCGTAACCAATCCAAAAATCTTGGCCGAAGGCATCGAAAAAGGAGTGGCAAACGCATTGCTGGTCAAAGTCAACCAAATCGGTACATTGAGCGAAACCCTGCAAGCCGTCGACTTGGCCAAACGCAACCGCTACGCCAGCGTAATGAGCCACCGTTCCGGCGAAACCGAAGACAGCACCATTGCCGACTTGGCAGTTGCCACCAACTGTATGCAAATCAAAACCGGCTCCCTGTCCCGCTCCGACCGCATGGCGAAATACAACCAATTGCTGCGCATTGAAGAAGAATTGGCCGAAGCCGCTTACTACCCTGGCAAAGCCGCATTCTACCAACTGGGCAAATAAGAAAAATATAGGATATTGATTGTATGAAGTGGGTGACTTTTGTTTTAACCTTCGCACTTTTGTGCTGTCAGTACAGCCTTTGGTTTGGTAAAGGCAGCGTCGGGCATACGGAAGAATTGCAGGAGCAGCTCGTCCGTCAGGAGGAAAAAAACCAAACGCTCACTTTACGCAACAATTTCCTCAATGCGGAAGTTGAAGACTTGGCACACGGACAAGAGGCTATCGCCGAAATTGCCCGCGTCGAATTGGGCTACGTCCAAGACGGCGAAGTATATTACCGAATCATCGACCGCCGCTAAACCCTATCAAACAAAGGCCGTCTGAAAACACACTTTTCAGACGGCCTTTTTTATCGCAATCGCTATATAATCACATATCCCAAAATCAAATTACACCCATCATGTATGACGTAAACACCCACGATGTCCGCCGATTTTTTGCCCACGTCTGGCAACACAGACTCGCACCACTCCAATTGGACGGCCTACAGCAAAAAGCCTTACGCATTATCGAAGCCCATCCCGAATACGGACACTATCTCGAAGACATCGAACAATATTTAGATAAAGAATGGCTGCCCGAAGACGGCGAAAGCAACCCATTCCTGCACATGTCGCTACACCTTTCCCTACAAGAGCAAAGCGCCATCGACCAACCGCCGGGCATCCGTGCCATCCACCAACAACTTTGCGCCCGTTACAACGGCGACTGGGTCAAAGCTGAACACGATATGATGGAAGCCTTGGCAGAAACCATCTGGGAAGCGCAACGCTACGGACGGGGCCTAGATGTCAACGCCTACATGACCCGCTTGAGGAAATTGATCGGCTTAGGCCAAGAAGAAAACGCCCGCCTCAATCCCCATGAAGTCGGCCTGATGGATACAAAGTAACTTCTTTTCAGACGGCCTCAGCCCATACAAATCCTTACGCTTGCCAAAGCCAACGTTTCCATCTTTCATGCTAAATTACTTTTTTGAAATCCCCTTATAAGGAAACCAAAATGCTCCGTCCAGCCTTTACCGCCCTACTGCTAGCCGCCTCCCTGCCCGTAGCAGCAGAAAGCCTCAACTACAACATCGTTGAATTTTCCGAATCCGCCAACATGGAAGTACCACGGGACACCATGACCGCGTATTTCAGCGTCAATGCAGAAGGCAAAGACCGTCAAGCCGTCAACCAAGCCTTCATGAAGAAATTCAACCAGTTCAACAAAATCTCCCAAAACAGCAAATTTAAAGCCGAGCTAATGGAGCGCAACGCCTCACCGCGCTATCAATACACCAACGGCAAACGTACCCAAACCGGCTGGGAAGAACACGCTTACTTCAAAGTAGAAAGCAAAGACTTTGAAGCACTCAACCGCCTGATTGCCGACAGCATCAATATCGCCGTTTTGGAAAACTCTTCATTTTCCGTATCCAAAGAAAAACGCGAAGAAACCGTCGACCAACTGAGCAAAGCCGTCATCCTGCGCTTCAAAGACCGCGCCCAAAACCTCGCCCAAACGCTCGGCTTCTCCAGCTACAAAATCGTTAAACTCAACCTGGGCCACATCGGCAACCGCCAAGTCGGCGGCGATTTCGCACGCGCCAAAATGTTACGGGCAGCCCCTGTCGCAGAGATGGCTGCGGGAATAGAAGATGGTGTACCAGCCTCTCCAGGTTCGGAAGAAATCAGCCTGACCGTCAGTGGCTCGGTACAAATGTAGGATTTTCTTTTGAATCATTTGAAAGGCCGTCTGAAAGTATATTTTTCAGACGGCCTTTTATATTACTCAATGATTAAAATGGCATTTAATCCCGAAAGAAGGCAGGCTCATAGCGAAGAGTTCGGCAAAACCGATACTGTTGTGTTAATGTCTTACGGCAAATCACCGGAAGAAATTGCCGCCAATGCAAAAATGATGCGGATTGGCAGCGAACTGCTTACCGATATGACGGTTGTCGGAACGATTAAAGATTTCAAATAGGCCGACACGTTTAGAGATTATGCTGTTGCAACTATTTTTGCCATTCCAGGAGTGAAAGTAGCTAAAAAACTAGAAACCGTCCGCGATTTCAGAAAGGCCTACGAAGCTGCCAAAGAAGCGGGGGATTTGCACACAGCCAAGAAATTGTTTGAATTAGCCAAAGATGCGAAAGGCTCGCCTAGAAGATTTGAACAACTTGAGGTTAAAGTAAGCAAGATACAAGAAGAGTTGGCAAGATTAGAAATTGATTTTGCTAAAATTCCTAAGGAATTTCAAAAAGCATCTTGGAACCCGCAAAGATTTTCTTTAGCCGATAACCAATTTGGTCGCAAAGTAGGAAAACATGCTACTGAACATGGATTTGATATGAAAACTTCTAGCGGAAGAGAAAGTTTTAAAAAATTTATTTATGAAATTGCTAAACGGCCAGATGAGTTAAGGGTAGGAACTTTTAACGGGCAGGGAATCAGGCAAGGTGCAAATCATGCACGTGGATCAGTTTTATTTAGAATTAAAGGAAATAATGTAGTAGTAACATCTCCTGAAGGAGAGTTTATAACAATTTTGAAAAATGGCTTAACTAATCCATCAGTAAAAGAAGGGATAAGGGTAAATAAATGAATGAGTTAAATGGAAGGATTTTATCAGTAAAGGGGCTTTTCTTCATATATGACGAAACGGATCTTGATATTGATGTCCAACGTCCCGATGAAATACAGTTTAATTTGGAAGGGATCCCTGTTTTATTTAAGTGTAATGGCAGCGAACCGAATCTGTCTTATGAAATCAACAAGGAAGCTGAAAACGTATCTTTAGGTAGTTATGGAGAGCTTAAAATATTCGATTTAACCGATTTTGATTTTTTTGGTTTCCTTAAAGATGAAGACCTATTGGAAATGAGAAAACTATATCTTGATGATGATGAAATCGGGTTTCGGCTAATTTTTTCCCAATCAGTGTTGAATATGATTAATTGGGGAGATGAATTTTTTTTGTTTAAAAACTTACCCGAATTTTTAATAAATGAAAATCTCCATGAATAAAAATTTAGGGGCTGTACTAGATAAGCAGTCATGTTAGACTGCAAAAATGAAGATAACCCATTGTAAACTAAAAAAGAGTATTCAAAAGAAACTGCTCCAGTTTTTTGTACTCGAAGTTACCGCCCGTTCAGCAGCTGATTTATCGGGCATCCACCCCAATTCGGCAGTGCTGTTTTACCGCAAGATTCGCGAAGTCATCAGCCATCATCTTTCACTGGAAGCCGATACGGTTTTTGACGGCTCAGTTGAGTTGGACGAGAGCTATTTTGGCGGACACCGCAAAGGCAAACGTGGACGCGGTGCGGCAGACAAGGTGGCAGTTTTTGGTATTCTCAAACGCGGCGGCAAGGTTTATACCGTGGTTATTGAGAACGCTAAAAGAGAGACGTTATTTCCTGTTATCACAAAGAAAATTATGCCTGACAGTATTGTCTATACGGATTGTTTGAGTAGCTATGATGTGTTGGATGTAAGCGGATTTACCCACCACCGCATTAATCACAAGACAACCGCTACCAGGATTGGGAAAACCACGAGCGCAAAAAGTCCGGCCTCACCGGCAGCCTGAAAAACGGCGTGGCGATGGCCGGTTACGGCAAAACCCAAACCAAGCTGCAGCAAAACAGCGTATTGTCTGCCGTAACCTCCTCCCAGATAGGCAGCCTGAAAGGCGATACCACCATCGCGGCGGGCGACAAACTGACTACCGAAGCCGCACAACTGTATGCCGGCGGCGATCTGCATCTGCAGGGGCGCGAAGTTTCCCTCGGCGAAGCCTATAACCGCAGCGAACAGCACAGCCGGAAACAGCGCAAACAAACAGGCTTCATCATAACCCTAATACTCCGGGAAAACTCAGTGGTGATCATGCTGGTCATTTGGCGGGAGATAGATTTGGCGGGTCTCCAAAGTTGGATAATCTGGTATCCCAGCTTAGCGGAGTTAATTTAAGCAATTATAAAATTCTAGAAAATGAATGGGCAAATGCATTAATGGAAAAGAAACGCGTAACGGTAAATGTTGATATACAATACAAGGGAAATAGTTTAAGGCCAGATCATTTTGTTATTCAATATGAAATTGATGGCATTAAAAAAGTTGAAAAGATTTACAACACAGGAAAGTAAAAATGAAATTTGAAGATAAGATATCAGAAATACAAAAACGTATGCTTAGCTTGGCACTTGAATTTTCAGGAGAGGGGGTTACCGCTGTCTATATATATGGTGCAAGGGAAAGAAACGTATTGTCTTTTGATGCTTTTTTTAAAGTGGATAATAAAATTATGAGAAAGGAGTCTTTTAATACAAAAGAGATTCAATGGCAGTTTCTTAATCTTGGAATGGAAGATTATTCGGAACTATGCTCTGTCTTTGCCGAGAATCATCAGGAAATTCCAACTCAGTTGAAACTCATATATGACAATGTAAATCAGAAAGCATCCGCTAATTATTCATATGAAAAATTTTTCTCGCATAGAGATGATTTAACACCGGGTAATATTTTTGAACAATGGTTTAAAGAAGAAAAGCAAAAAACAGAAAACCCGTATGGCTAATCATGATTCCATAATGCAGATTAAAGGCAGCCCGAAACCCCATTCAGGCTGTCGTTTGCATTTGGGCACGCTGGCTTTCAGCCTGCTGCTCGGTTTCGGTTCGGCTCTGATTGTGCCCGCCGCCGCAGCCGCAGCACGCAGGTGCAGGATGGCAGCAGCGCCGAAGCCGTCGGCAGCTCGCTGACAGCCGGCCGCCATCTCAGCATCCGTGCCACCGAAGGCAACATCGAAGCCAAAGGCGCACAAATCTCCGCCGAAGGCGATGCCCTGCTGTATGCCCGCGACGACATCCGACTGCTGGCCGCGGCCGACAGCCGCCGGCAAACCGGCAGCAGCAAGCGCAGCGGTTTCTCCATCGACAACCGCGACTATATCACCCCCTTCGGCACCTTTAACGATCAGGGGCAGGCTGCGGGCGAGATCGGCAGCACCCTGTCCGGAGGAAAATGGAAAGGCGTCTAAATTGTCTTCATCTGCCCAGAGTTATTTTAAAGGTGCTAATAAATCAACTGGAAAACAACCCGATACAAGTTGGCCAGGAACGAATATATGGACTGATTTAACAACAGCAAAAGAATGGAATAAACACGTTAAAAAATATGGTTCAAATTTTGGAGAAGGAATCCCAATTCTATATGAACGTGGGAAAGGTATTATTAATTCACACAAGTTAAAGTCAGGTGTTGGAGTCACAGCTCAGGGGGTGCGAGAAATACATAATAAAGCAAAAGAACTATATGACCAAACAAGAAAGGATAGATGATGGGTTACCATATTAGGATAATAAATACCAGCAAAAAAATTTCAGACGAAAATAAAATATTAAAAAACAAGGAGAACTTGTCAATATTTTTAAGAGAAAAATTTAATTATCATGAAGGTTGCAACGAGATGGGTGAAGTATATTTTTATGACCCAAACGATGAGGAAAGCATTCTTTTTTATGATGGGGAAGAATTGCTTGCAATTACCACAAGCAATGATCTACTATCATCAATGATAAAAATTGCAAGGTCGTTTAAGGATGGTTCCAGAGTTGTTGGTGATGAAAATGAGACTTACAAGGATATAAATAATGCATATCTACATGAGGATGATTATGAGCAGACGCAACAAAAAGAAGATAACTACATTAAAAAAATTAAGGACGCCATTATTCCAATAATAGTTCCTATTTTACTTGGGATAATTGCATTAATATTAAAAATATTAAAAATTAATTAATCTTAAAGCAAAGCCGACGACCGCACCCGCGCCCTGCAGGGTCTAGCCGCCGGCGCCCAAGCCTACCAACTGGCCGATGGCGTCGGCAAAGTGGCCGATGCCCTTAAAAACCAAACCGGCCAACAAGGTGCCGTCCTCTTGTCCGTTGAAGCCGGCTTTGGCTTTAAAACCGCCAGCAAGGAACAAAACCAAAACTACCGCCAAAGCCAGCAAAGCAGCCTGAAAGCCGGCGGCGACATCAATATCCGCAGCCACGAGGGCGACATTACCGTCCAAGGCAGCAACATTACTGCGGGCGACACCATCCGCCTCGATTCCGCGCGCGACATCCGGCTGCTCTCCGCCCAAGACAGCCAACATCAGGACGGCAAAAACCGCAATGCCGGCGTACAAGTCGGCGTCGGGGTTTCCGTTGGTGCCCAAACCGGCGTCTATATCTATGCCGAAGCGGCCTACGGCAAAGGCAAAAACCGTTCGGACAGCCAAACCCATCAAAACACCCTGCTGCAATCGGACAAACTGCAGCTCAGCAGCAAGGGCAATACCGTGCTGAACGGTGCCCAAGCCCATGCCCGACGCATCGACGCCGATGTCGGCGGCACCCTTTATATCGAAAGCCCGCAGGACACTGTCGAACAGGAGAGCAAACAAAGCGGCGGCGGCATCCGCGCCCAAGTCGCGCTCGGTACCGCATGGAGCGTATCCGGCAACTACAACCAAAGCAAAGCCAGCGGCCACAGCCGCAGCGTCGGCAGCCAAAGCGGTCTCTTTGCCGGCGAAGGCGGCTACCACATCACAGCCGACAGCGTCCGGCTTAAAGGCGGTGCCATCGCTTCTGCCGCAGATAAAGATCACAACGAACTGACCGCCCGCAGTTTCAGCTTTGAAGACATCCGCAACGAAAGCAGCTACAGCGCCAGCAGCATGGGCATCGGCGCCGGCTACGGCGGCAGCCTGAAAGGAAGCAACGGCTTCAATCAAAGCGCCTTCGGCCGTGCGTCCCAAACCGCCGGCCAGAACATGAACAAAGGCCTCAACTACAGCCCCACCCTGCCGCAACATGAAAGCGGCAACAGCCAAGGCTATACCCGCTCGCTGCTCAGCGAAGGCAACATCACCATCGGCGGCAAAAAAACCAGTGCCCGCGCCCTAGGCATCCATACCGATTCGGCCACTGCCCATCACGGTGCCGACAGCGTTCCCGATCTGCAAAACCTACTCGACAAACAGCAAACCGTCGCCCAATCGACTGCCGCCATCCACAGTGCCGTCGGCACCTATAGGGGCAACCGTGCCAAAGCCGCGACCCAAGAGCTGGAAAAACAACAGGCCGCTTACGAAGGCCGTCTGAAAGAACAAAACGACGGCAGCTACGAACACTACCTCAGCCTAAGCGACGCACAACGGCAGCAGGAGATGCTGGCCCATTCCCCCGCCTACGCCCAAGCCTACCAAGAAGCCCGAAGCTGGGGCGTAGGCGGCAGCAAAAGCCGTGCGCTTAGCGCCGCCGAAACCCTGATTACCGGCGCCCTGGGCGGACAGGGTGATTTACAGCTGGCGGCCAATACGTTGGCGCCGTATGCTGCAGCCGCCATCGGCAAGCGCTTCGGCCACGGTGAACACAAAAACGAAGCCGCGCAAGCAATCGGCCACTTTATGCTCGGTGCCGCCTTAGCCTACGCCAACGGCGCCGACCCGCTTGCCGGCGGCAGCGCCGCCGTTGCTGCCGAACGCGCAGCCGAGTATCTGGCCAAACAATACGACGACGGCAAGACCGCCATCGACCCGATAACGGGGAAATTCAATCCCAACCTGTTACCCGAGCCCATCAAAGAAGAGATCAAAGCGCAGACTGGCGTAATCGCTTCGGTGGTCGGCGCCGCCGGAGGCAGCCTGAAAGGGGGGAGCAAAAGCAGCACCAACGGCACCAACATCAATGCCCTGTTCAATGCGCAGGTAGGGGGCGTGTTGGGGCAGAATGCGGTGGGGAATAACTATCTCAGCCCTGGCCTAACCATTCCTTTCGTTGATAAAGAGATTTCACCTGATCAAATAAAAAAATTTGGACAAGAGTTAGGAGAAAACTGTGGAAAAACAGGGAATAAAGCTAGTTGTGCTGCCACTTATGATAAGTGGAAAAATTTATCATACAAGCAAGGAGGATTAGATCCTAACGATACATCATGGGAAAATTTCGTAGCCCTAATGTACCAACAAGAAGTATTGCCCTTATGTAAAGGCAACAAATCCTGCGAAGCGCATGTTGTTACGAGTATGCAGCTTCATGTTGTCCTCAATGCAGGCGATGCAGCAGGATTACGTGATTCGATAGAAGTAGATAGAAGAGCTGTAAATATTGCTAATGGGAACTGGGTTCGTGCAGGTTTAGATACATTAGGAGACGTTAGTACGATTTTGGGTATGCGTGCTATGGTTAATCCCAATTCTGCATATTCAAGATTGATGAATTCTGTATTTGCTACACCGAGTAAAACAGGTATGCCTCGGTCTACAACACAGTTAGGAATTGTAGGGAATTGGGAACAGAAGGCATTGCCGAAACCGCAACTACCGAAAGATTACAGATATGATCTCAATATAGGGAAAAATAATCCGAATTTTAACAAAGAGCTTCACAAGAAAATTTATGATCAAGATCCAAGAAGGATTGAAGCTGTTAAAGCTAGAGATCAGGTAAATAAAGCCAATAGAGAAAGAATAAAAAATTCTCCACACAGTCTAGTATTGGAAAAAGATGTACATGGTAATGAGATTTTTTATAGGCGTATATCTTATGAAGATTTCATGAAACTTAAAACATACGGAGAATTACCAGCAACAAGTGAAACATTTATTTCTCCGCTTAAAGCATATTCCGAACAGGGATATAATGGAGTGTTGGTTAAATTTACAACAAAACCGGGCACCATGGATCTTTTGAAAAAGATAGGTACAACAGGCAACTCGGCAACAAACCGGCTCTTTCCGGATTTGCCCCGTACAGGCAAGGGCTGGACTGAAAAAACACAAGTGCAATTCAAGCTTGAAGGTCAAGGGAAGCCATATGTGAATAAAGGGAAAGGGGTAGTCAATACAGGACTGGGTAGGGCTGGCGGTAAAGAAACTTTTGAGAAACAGATTATTTATTTTGAAAAAATTGGAGACGTAAAATGAGTTATTTGATTTTGGATGATGATATGTATTTAATCTATGATTTTAAAAAAGTCATGAAAAGAGAAAAAGAATTTATTGAAAAGACAAGATTATTATCATTAAATGACGAAAGTATCTTTGGCATCAAAAAAGACAAAGGCTTATTTGCATCAGAGGAATGGTGGAGTAATATTGATTCCGGACAGATTATCACCAGAAGCGTTTCCGGAGTGATATCGTCAATATATGAAGCGGGAATGGAACGAAGAAATATACCGAATAGTTTTAGTTTTATAGATGGTGAAGGCATCGTAAGGAATGAAAGTATGTATATGATGAATAAATCCGACAGACATTTATTTTGTGAAGGGAAGAAAATCGTCATTTTTTATGCATATAATGAACTAAAAAAATCAAATCAAAGAAAAGGAGACGTAATTGATTTGGAAAACAACTATGTTGAGCAAGTCATTGAAATGGCAATTTCAAAATAATCAGATGACGCCGGCGCCCAAGCCTACCAACTGGCCGATTCCGTCGGCAAAGTAGCCGACGCCCTTAAAAGCAACAACGGACAGCAAGGCGCCGTCCTGCTGTCCGTTGAAGCCGGTTTCGGCTTTAAAACCGCCAGTAAGGAACAAAACCAAATTATGCAGGACGATGTGGCTTACTTACGCTCAATGGGTGCAGAAGATATTAGGATCAACCAGCAGCAGGTCAATAACCAAATGTGCCGTGTAGGGATCTGCCGTCCGGATGTTCAAGCCACTCTACCAAATTCCAATAAACGAATTTATATCGAATACGATCGCACCAGCTCAAACCGTGGAGCCGGACATGCATCGAGAGCATTGAGTAATGATCCGGATGCTATTGTAATTTTAAGGACTGTGGATTAAATTATGAATGTAAACAAAGATTTTTTTCTTGCAAGAGACGGCCATCCGAGCCTGAAACAGTTTTATTTTATTGGCGCGCCATTTGAAAAAGCACTGGATCTTTATCTAAAAAGACGTATGGATTTAAGTGATTTTTATCAAAATCTAAAACCGAAACTATCGTATTTGGATGAGGAGTATACCCTCAGTCAGAAATTGGATTTCTTGAATCCGCTTGAGATTACCGGATCATCCAAATATTTATTGTTGGAAACGCAGTCTGATTGGTCATTGCTAATAGGTAATAACCGGAACGGCACAGACTTTTCAAGTGTGCCGTATGAAGCCTTGCTGTGGAAAATCAGATTATTGACTATGTATTTACGTCCATATTTTGGCAAAGACGAATTCGGTGCGGTCTCATTTACCCTGTATGAGGGCAGTAAACAGGTTTCCCGTCATGACTGCGAAACCAGAAATGTTATGCTGCATAAAGAAACCAGTCGTGTCGAGTTTATGGAATATGGCACGCCGCTGCCGTTTGAACAGACAGAAAAATATACCGAAAGACTCAAAAAAAACAGGCTGACTGTGGAGATGATCGAAGAATATTGCAAACATTTAGGCATTTCATTATTTGATTTGGACTTCTACCAGTCCAAAGCCGCCCTTATTGAGATATTGAGAAACAAATAACTTTCATCTCTTCAAAAAGACAGTCTGAAAAATATCCAGGCTGTCTTTTAACGTCGGCAGCCAAAGCGGTCTCTTTGCCGGCGAAGGCGGTTATCACATCACCGCCGACAGCGTCCGGCTCAAAGGCGGCGCCATCGCTTCTGCCGCAGACAAAGACCACAACGAACTCACCGCCCGCAGTTTCAGCTTTGAAGACATCCGCAACGAAAGCAGCTACAGTGCCCAAAGCATGGGTATCGGCGCCGGCTACGGCGGCAGCCTGAAAGGCAGCGGCGGCTTCAATCAAAGCGCCTTCGGCCGTGCGTCCCAAACCGCCGGCCAAAACATCAAGCAAGGCCTCAACTACAGCCCCACCCTGCCGCAACATGAAAGCGGCGGCAGCCAAGGCTATACCCGCTCCGTACTCAGCGAAGGCAACATCACCATCGGCGGCAAAAAAACCAGTGCCCGCGCCCTCGGCATCCATACCGATCTGCAAAACGCCCACTGCGCCGCTGCCTGAAGGTGAATACCAAGATCCCTTCGACTTTATGCGTGCCTACGATTTGGACTTCCCTTACGAATACCTGCAAAACTGGGTGGATTACTACACCGGCCAAACAGATACTTTGGGTTTGCCGCCGCTTGCGAATGACGAATAGAGTTTAGGATTAAGTTGCTGTGTGTTTACATCGCAGGCAGCCTGCCCCCTTTTCCCGTTTTCAGGCTGCCTTTCCCCACCCCCGCACACACTACGGATACCCCCGCCATGAACAAACACCGCCATAAAACCGTCTTCAACCGCACCCGCGGCATCCTGATGGCCGTAGCCGAGACTGCCATCGGGCAGGGCAAAAGTTCCGGCGAGTGCTCAAGCGGAGAAGCCGGTGGCGGTAACGGCAGCCTAAAAACCCATTCAGGCAGAGACCTTTGCAAAAAAGCCCTTCCCTCGACAGCCGGAACCTAAACAAAGATTTTCGGCTGTTTCTCTCCCCCAATACCTCCTGATTTTACCCAAATGTCCCCTTAATCCTCCCCGGATACCTGATAATCAGGCATCCGGGCCGCCTTTTAGGCGCAAACAGGCACACTTAGCCTGTTGGCGGCTTTCAACAGGTTTAAACACATCGCCTTCAGATGGCTTTGCGCACTCACTTTGCTCAGACCGAAATAGGCTGCCCGGGCATAGCGGAATTTACGGTGCAGTGTACCGAAGCTTTGTTCGACCACATAACGGATCTTCGACAAATATCGGTTACGTTTGGTTTGCACTTCCGACAGCGGACGGTTACGGTGTGCTTTGCGCATAATACCGTCTAACAACTGATGCTCTTTCAGATGTTGCCGGTTTTCCGCACTGTCATAGCCTTTGTCGGCATAGACGGCCGTACCTTCGGCTATCCCTTCCAGCAAAGGCGACAGGTGGTTGCACTCATGGGTATTGGCGGGGGTAATGTGCAGTTTCTCAATATAGCCTTCCGCATCGGTACGGGTATGTTGTTTGTAACCGAGTTTGTAGAGGCCGCTTTTCTTTATCCAACGGGCATCGCTGTCTTTACTCGGCGTGGTTTGGCCGCTGATTTGCCCTTCTTCATCGACTTCTATAGCCTGGCGTTGTTTGCTGCCGGCGGTCTGAATAATGGTGGCGTCAACGACAGCGGCGGATGCTTTCTCTACTTTTAGGCCTTTTTCGGTCAGTTGGCGGTTAGCAGTTCTGACAGGGTGTTGTCTTGCGCCAGCCAGTTGCGGTAGCGGCATAAGGTGCTGTAATCGGGGATGCTCAGTTCGTCAAAATGGCAAAACAGGTTGAAGTCGATGCGGGTGATGAGGCTGTGTTCGAGTTCGGGATCGGAGAGGCTGTGCCATTGGCCGAGCAGGACGGCTTTGAACATGGACAACAGGGGATAGGCGGGACGGCCGCGGTGGTCTCGAAGGTAACGGGTTCTTTGACGATTCAGGTACTGTTCGATCGGTTGCCAATCAATCACTTGATCTAACTTCAATAGTGGGAAGCGGTCGATGTGTTTGGCAATCATGGCTTGTGCGGTTTGCTGGAAGAAGGTGCTCATGGAAAATCCCCTAAATGTTTTGGTGGGAATTTAGGGGATTTTTGGGGGGATTTTGCAAAGGTCTCTGACCGTCAGCGGCTCGGTGCAAATGTAGGATTTTCTTTTAAATCATTTAAAAGGCCGTCTGAAAGTATATTTTTCAGACGGCCTTTTGTATTGCTCAATGATTAGAATGGAATATCGTCGTCGATATCATCAACCGGAGCAGTCGGTTGTGCCGGAGCAGGACGACGGGCTGGGGCGGCTGGGGGTTCTTGAGCCGGAGCAGATTGGTATTGCTGTTGTGGCGCTTGTTGGTAGCTGCTTTGGCTTGCATGACCGCCTTGGTTGTAGCCGTCATCGTATGGTGCGCCGCCGCTGTTGTCGTTGCGACCGCCAAGCATTTTCATTTCGTTGGCGATGATGTCGTAAGCAGTGCGCTCGATGCCGTCTTTGCCTTGGTATTTACGGCTTTGGATACGGCCTTCCAGATACACTTGGCTGCCTTTACGCAGGTATTGACCGGCGATTTCGGCGAGTTTGCGGTACATGGTGATGTTGTGCCATTCGGTACGTTCTACGCGTTGGCCGTTGCGGTCGTTCCAAGTTTCGCTGGTGGCAACGCTGAAGTTACAGACGGCCTCGCCGTTGGGCATATAGCGGACTTCTGGGTCGCGGCCTAGGCGGCCGATGAGGATAACTTTATTCAATGACATTTTACACTCCTGTGATAATTTTTTCGGCGGCCTCTTGGTCGAATCCTTTTTGCAAGGCCTTGATATAAATGGTTTGCTTGTCTGCGCTAAAGCTGATGCTTTCAACGCCTTCAATTTCGGTCAATTTTTGGTAGAGCAAATCCGGATTTTGTTGCCATTCGGCGTTAAGCGGATAGCTGAGGTTTTTGACAGGTTTAGGTGCCGGCGAAATGACTGCCAATACCAGCCACAGCAACATCAATACGCTACAAAAGGCAAATACGCCTACAAAACCGTATTTTTGGAACAATAAACCACCGGTTGCGCCGCCGACAAACAAGCCGACCGACTGCATGGTGTTATATACGCCCATCGCCGTACCTTTCAAATCAGACGGTGCGATTTTCGATACCATAGACGGCAGGCTGGCTTCCAATACATTGAAACCAATAAAATAAACAATCAGATAAGCGGTAATCAACCATACCGAGTGCATTCCAAACAGCAGACCAATTTGAGCCGCGGCAATGCAGATGATACCAAGGATAAACACTTGTTTGAGTTTGTTGCGCGTTTCACCAACGATAATCAGCGGCACCATAATAATCAGGCCGGTAATGGTTGACGGCAGATAGACTTGCCAGTGATGGATTTTTTCCAAACCCAACTGCGTCATGGCAAACGGCAATGCTGTAAATAAAGCCATTTGTGCCGCATGCAAGGCAAAAATACCGAAGTCGAGATTGAGCAGTTGGCGGTTTTTCAATACCTCGCCCATACGCGAAGGCTGCGCTTGCGTGTCTTCGTGCATTTTTGACACTTCGGGATCAGGCGTCATCCAGGCAACCACGCCGATACTGATTACCGTCAGAATACCGGTCAGCGCAAACAGGCCGGATACGCCGATAAAGCTGGCAATCATCGGGGCAAGCACCAGGCTGACGGAAAAGGTCAAGCCGATACTTAGGCCGATCATCGCCATCGCACGCGTCCGCACTTCGTTACGGGTCAAATCTGCCAGCAAAGCCGTTACCGCCGCACTGACGGCACCCGCTCCTTGAATGGCACGCGCGGCAACCAACATCTGCAGACTGTCGGCAACTGCGGCCAAAAAACTACCTGCCGCAAACACAATCAAGCCGGCATAAATCACTTTTTTACGGCCGAACTTGTCGGAAGCCATACCCAAAGGCAGCTGCAGCAAAGCCTGTGTCAGCCCGTAAATACCCATCGCCATACCGACCAGCGCTTTATTGTTTTCTGCGCCGGGCAACGAGGCAGCATACATCGCCAAAACCGGCAACACCAAAAACATCCCCAGCATACGCAGTGCGTAAACGCCGGAAAGTGTGGTACTGGCACGCCACTCGTGCGGAAACATTTGAATGCGGTTATCTCTTGCCATAAATAATGTTTCAGACGGCCTTAAGTTTGCGAAAGGCCGTCTAAAAGTGTGAATTAACAGATTTTCTGATTATACAGGATTCAAAGGAATTGCATGGGGTCAAATCGCAAGCCGTTTATCGTAAACCTGCTTCATCGGTATAAAACGGTTTTAACAGAAACCAACATCACGCAAGATCTGCCCTATCCCATTTATCCCGAATCAACCCCACTGCCATCTATTTCGCCACGCGCCTAACACGGCGTTCGGATATTTGTTACTGCCCAAACTGCCGTTAAACCTTGCCAAAGCGCGGACAATATTGCCTTTTTCGATATTGTTGTAATGGCGAAGAATGGTGCAACCATAGCGCAGATTGGTGCGGATATCGAAAAGGTTGTGCGACGAATTGCCGATATAGTTTTTCCAAAACGGCATCACCTGCATCAAACCGCGCGCGCCCACACCGCTAATCGCATATTGGCGAAACGCGCTTTCCACTTCAATCAAGCCCAAAATCACTTGAGTATTGAGTCCGGCACGACTGCTTTCGTATTGAATATTGACCAACAGGCGGCGGCGCTCGCCCTCATCGGGAATGAAACGTGCCAAGCGGGAAGACATCGCTGCCAACCAATGCTCCCCTTCCCTTGAATCGGCAAACACCAGCCGCGCAGGGCTGGCACTATTAATCGAACTGCGCATCACGGAAGCCACATCATCGGCCAGCGTTTCTTCACGTTGCGCCCCAGCCCATGCGGTCGCAGGCGTCAAAAGCATGGCTCCGCCGACTTGCAACATACGGCGGCGCGATAAAAATAAGGAATCTTGGTTTTCCGATTTCATATATTTTCTCTTTTTAGGCCGTCTGAAAAGTTCAGACGGCCTTTGATATATTTGCTTAAAATCAGCATTATAAAATACATCTATGAGCAGAATCAAAGAGCTGTATTCCTTTTATTGTCAAGTGATACAGCCTCAAGTAACATTTAGGTTTTTCTAATCAAGCGGTATTTTTTATGACCACCACTCCCGCCAACGTTTTAGCCTCCGTCGACTTGGGTTCCAACAGTTTCCGCCTGCAAATTTGTGAAAACAACAACGGCCAGCTGAAAGTCATCGACTCGTTCAAACAAATGGTTCGCTTTGCCGCCGGCTTGGACGAACAAAAGAACCTGAGCGAAGCCTCTCAAGAACAAGCCTTGGAATGTTTGGCAAAATTTGGCGAACGCCTGCGCGGATTTCAACCCGAAAATGTGCGCGTGGTGGCCACCAACACTTTCCGTGTCGCCAAAAATATCGCCCAATTCCTGCCCCGTGCCGAAGCGGCGCTGGGTTTTCCTATCGAAGTCATTGCCGGCCGCGAAGAAGCGCGTCTGATTTACACCGGCGTAGTGCATACCCTGCCGCCCAAAGGCGACAAAATGCTGGTTATCGACATTGGCGGCGGCTCGACCGAATTTGTCATCGGCTCGGATTTGCAACCGCTGACCACAGAAAGCCTGCCTTTGGGCTGCGTAACATACAGCATGCGCTTCTTCCAAAACAAAGTGACCGCCAAAGATTTCCAAGCCGCCGTTTCCGCCGCGCGTATCGAAATCCAACGCATCAGCAAAATGATGAAGCGTACCGGTTGGGATTTCGCCATCGGCACGTCCGGTTCAGCAAAATCCATACGCGACGTTTTGGCGGCCGAATTGCCGCAAGAAGCCGACATTACCGCCCAAAGCATGCGTTATCTTGCCGATAGGATTATCGAAGCCGGTTCGGTTAAAAAAGCCAAATTTGAAAACCTCAAACCCGAACGCATCGAAGTTTTTGCAGGCGGATTGGCCGTGATGATGGCCGCTTTTGAAGAACTCTCTCTGACCAAAATGACCGTTACCGAGGCAGCCCTCCGCGACGGCGTGTTCTACGACTTAATCGGCCGCAGCCTCAATGTCGATATGCGCGAACAGACAACGGCCGAGTTCCAAAAACGCTACCACGTCAGCCTTAACCAAGCCAAACGCGTTGCCGATACCGCGCAAGCCTTCATGAACAGCCTGTGCCACGCCAAAAACGTAACCGTTCAAGAGCTTGCCTTGTGGAATCAATACCTCAGCCGCGCAGGCCGTCTGCATGAAATCGGCTTGGATATTGCCCATACCGGCTATCACAAACACTCCGCCTACATTCTCGAAAACGCCGATATGCCGGGCTTCTCACGCAAAGAGCAAACCATTTTGGCGCAACTGGTTATCGGCCATCGCGGCGACCTTAAGAAAATGGCGGACATTATTGGTAGCAACGAAATCATGTGGTGTGCCGTATTGTCCCTGCGCCTGGCCGCCCTCTTCTGCCGCTCGCGCCTGCCGCTGGATTTGCCGCCTCAAACCCAGCTTCGCATCGACGAAAACAACCACAGCTTCATCTTGCGCATCAACGCCCAATGGCTGGAGCAACACCCCCTCATTGCCGATGCGCTGGACTACGAAAGCGCGCAATGGCAAAAAATCGATATGCCTTTCTCGGTTCAAGCACAATAAACCGCGCTCCGTTATAATAGGCAGCTTTTCAAAATCCAAACCGCAGGCCGTCTGAAAACGACAGCCTGCCATACATCAAGGAAAACCATGAGAAAACCCCAACGCGGCTACGCCCGCCAAGACCGTGTCAAAGAACAAATCATGCGCGAGCTTGCCGAACTCGTCCGTACCGGCCTGAAAGACCCGCGCGCAGGCTTCATCACCATCAACGAAGTCGAAGTCACCCGCGATTACAGCCACGCCACCGTGTTCTACACCGTCCTCGACGACAGCACACGCGACATTACCGAAGAAGCTTTGGAACACGCCAAAGGCCATTTGCGCAGCGAATTGGCCAAACGCATCAAACTCTTCAAAACTCCTGAGCTGCACTTCAAATACGACGAATCACTCGAACGCGGCATGAGCATTTCCAGCCTGATCGACCAAGTGGCGGCGGAAAAACCGGTTGAAGACTGATTGATTAAAACACACAGGCCGTCTGAATGCTTTCAGACGGCCTGAACATTAACACTCCCCCTACTTAATATGACAGCCAAACCCACCAAACGCCCGGTCAACGGCGTTCTTCTCCTCGACAAACCTGAAGGCCTTTCCAGCAACACTGCCCTGCAAAAAGCGCGGCGCTTGTTCCGTGCCGAAAAAGCCGGGCATACCGGCGTACTCGATCCTTTGGCCACAGGGCTTTTGCCTGTTTGTTTCGGCGAAGCGACCAAGTTCGCCCAATATCTGATTGATGCCGACAAAGCCTATACCGCCACGCTGAAACTGGGCGAAGCCAGCAGCACAGGCGATGCCGAAGGCGAAATCGTTGCCACCGCACGCGCCGATATTTCATTGTCCGAATTTCAGACGGCCTGCCAAGCCTTAACGGGCGATATCCGCCAAGTGCCGCCGATGTTTTCCGCCCTCAAACACGAAGGCAAACCACTGTACGAATACGCACGCAAAGGCATCGTTATCGAACGCAAAGCGCGCGATATCACCATTTACTCCATTGATATCACAGAGTTTGATGCACCCAAAGCCGTGATAGACGTACGCTGCAGCAAGGGTACTTACATCCGCACCCTCAGCGAAGACATCGCCAAACACATCGGCACATTCGCCCACCTGACCGCCCTGCGCCGTACTGAAACCGCAGGCTTTACCATTGCCCAAAGCCACACGCTCGAAGCCTTGGCAGAATTGGACGAAGCCGAACGCGATGCCCTGCTGCTGCCTTGCGATGTCTTGGTGCAACATTTCCCCAAACTCGAGTTAAACGACTACGCCGTTACCATGCTCAAACACGGCCAGCGCCCCCAGTTTACCGAAGACATTTCCGCCGAGCAGCCCATCCGTGTGTACAGCCGAGACGGCACATTTATCGGACTGGTGGAATATCAAAAAGAAATAGGCCGTCTGAAAACCTTGCGCCTGATGAATACCGCCGACAAATAACCTCCTGCAAAGAGAGCCAATCATGAAAGTCTATACCGCCACCCAAATGCGCGAACGCGAGCAAGCAGCCGTCGATAAAGGCACGAGCTTCGACCAACTGATGGAAAACGCCGGCAGCTCTGCCGCCCGAGACCTCATGCAGCGTCTCCCTCAAGCCGGACGCGCCCTGATCGTTTGCGGCAAAGGCAACAACGGTGGCGACGGCTTAGTCATGGCAAGATATATGCAGGCGCAAGGTTGGCACATCGATATTCTGTTTTCACTCGGAGAAAACCTCTCCCACTTGGCTCAAACCAATCGCGAACGCCTCAACGGTTTGCCCCATATCGAATTGATATCCTTACAAGAACTGGCAGGCCGTCTGAAAAAAGGTTACGACATCATTATCGAAGGCATATTCGGCACAGGCTTCAGCGGCGCGCTTCCAACCGAAATCGCCGCCCTCTGCCGCCAACTCAATCATGCAGACGGCCTGAAAGTCGCCCTCGATATTCCCACCGGCCTCAACTGCGACACCGCCGAAGCCGATCCCGACACATTCCGCGCAGACCTGACCTACACCTTTGCCGCCTACAAACCGGCGCATTTAAGCGAGTCCGGCCAAACCTATTGTCAAGAAACCGTCTGTTTGCCTATTGGCATTGATTAAATGCCTATAAAAAATAACAGGGTGCAATTTTGCACCCTGTTATTTTGCTTACTTCCAAATCTGCACCAATTTAATCCCCAGCGCCGTCAAACCAAACGAACCGAAAACATGCAGACAGGTTGCCATCAAAGCCATGCCCCAACGTTGCGCCTGCATCAAACCGACCATTTCCACAGAAAAACCTGAAAATGTGGTCAAGCTGCCGAGAAAGCCGGTAATCCAAAGCAAACGCCATTGCGGATCGGTTAAGAGTTCCGCCAATACGCCGATCAGCAACGCTCCCAGCCAGTTTGTCGCCAATGTACCGATAGAAAAAGGCGCAGAATACACCAGCACCAAGCCAAACAACCAACGCAATACAGCTCCGACAGCGGCACCGCAAACAATGGGAAAAATATAAGCAAACATAACAAGTTAAACATTCAATTCAAAAAACAGGCCATCCGGTCATTAGGCCGTCTGAAAACCAAGCAAAGATGCCTTCATATCTTATTGCCAAATTTTAGGCGTGGATTTCAAATACCTGTCGTCATCGAAAGTACAAATCCATTGCGGCTTGAGCGCGATAAAAATGGCTGTTGAAATACCGCTCAAAAATGCCTCTGCCCAAGCGATTAAGAAGAAAACAGGAAAAGCGGTTTTCCATAATACCGCCGTATCGAATACATCCGCCCAGTCCAACAAACCGACCAAGACCACGCCGGTAAACACCATACCGACCGCCGCAGCCCAAAAACCATTCAGAAAAATAAAGATAAAGATATTGGCGGGCAAACGCGACACCCAATGGCGGAAACCCAAGTTCACCAACAAAGGCGGAAGCAATACGGACAAGGCGTTGATGGGGAACATATGCCAATCGCCCCAAAGCCACAAATACGGAAAAAACAGTAAAACGCCAAGGCAGAAAGCGGCAGAGGTGCCCAGCATTAAAGCCGTCAGGTTTAAAGCAAGCAAATGATAGCTCATGCCGGCCAGTTGTCCGCTTTCCGGAGAGGCATTCAAACTCCAAGCCAGCGGCAACATCACGGCAGCCACCAAGAATGCGGAACGATGCTGTGATACCGACACCCATGCCTGCTTTGCACACAAAGCAAAAATCACCAGCAACACAGGCCATGCCGCCATCACGACACCGATGGGAAACCATCCGTTTTGAAAAATCATCATCTCATCCGCAAAATGTTCAGACGGCCTATTATACGCGTCTCAAGCCATAGCTTTGACAATCCTGTCTGCCTTTGCCGTTAAAGCTTGTTTCGGCTGGTTTTGTTTACCCGAAAAAAGCGTTAGAATAACGGACTTTGCCGTTTAATTAAGGGGATGGACGCATGCTTTGGACAATATTGGCTTTAATTCTGCTGGCTGTCATAGCCGGCTTGTTCTGGTGGCGCCAGAAACAAGAGCAAAAGTGGCGCCAAGAATTGGCCCGACTCAGTGGCAACGAACAAGAAATAAACGAAGAAGACAGCCCGGTCGGTTTTTCCGGCCAACTGGACAGCCTGAAACGTTTGTTCAGCATGAACAAGCGCACCGCCGACAACCATAAAATCGCCCGTATCCGCCTGCTTTCCGCGCTCGAACACAATAAAATGCAACGTGCCGAAACAGAAGAAGAGCACGCAGCAGAGCCCGTTGCCGAAGAGCCGGAACACATCGCAACGACCAAAGAAGAAATCAAAATTGCGCCTAAAACCCGCAAATCTGCCAAACCGGAACGTATTCCCAAAATCACGCCGTTTGCGCAAATGGAAACGCCTGAATACAGCCCGTCTTTGGTGCAAAACAGTAATTTTGAAGAAATCACATTAGAAGAAGCCACACGTTCCCTGCATGAAGCAGCGGTTGAGGAATGGAACGAGCATTTGGCCGAAAAAAATACGCCAATTTACAAAGACGAAGTTGAAACCCCATTGTTGCGCGCTTCATCCCTGCCAATGACCGGCATGGAAATCATCGACTACAACGACCCTATCTTGCGCCGCACACGCGAACGTGCCTTGGCGCGTGCCAACAATGTCCGCGTGGCAGAAGCCAATGCGCCGCATATCGAAACCGTTCAGACGGCCTTAAGAACTGCCGAAAAAGAAGCCATCCTCCCCTATACTTCCATGCAGGCATTCCCTTCTGAAATCCAAGCGGAAGATATTCACGACAACCTTGCCCGCCGCACCGCCGCACGCCACAAACTGGCCGCGGCCGTCGCCCCATTGCGCGACTACTCTCCGCGCACCATCGAAAATGACGAAATTCTAGCCAACTTGGGACAAATCAGCCGTCCTGCCAGCCTGCGCCGCCAAGTTCGCCATACCGAAGCGGCCGCCGAAAGATGGGCGCGTAAACAAGCTGCCACGGAAGCTGTTGCACCACAACCGGCAACACCGTCCCGTCCGAAACCGGCTGCGCCTGTTAAAAAATCTCCTTATATCTCCCGACCTGCCGCGCCAAACGCAACCGTAGTTGAGCCGCCTGCCGTACCGGTTGTCCCTATGGCGAAAACCGATATTCCCGAGCCACCCGTTTTCCAAACCTCGATTGCACCGATTGATATCCCCGAGCCGCCTACTTTTGAACATAAAATCCAAGTGCCGATTTTTGATGCACAAGTCAATGCGCATGTCAGCAACCAACCTGAACGCAGTATCCGCGATTATTTAATTAGCGAATCTGCCGTCGAAGAAACAGAATTCGATGGTGAGCCGGAAGCTCCTGTACAAGCGGAAGCAGAAGCTATTCAAGCGGTTGAAACTATTCAACCCGTTGAATCTGTTGAAACAATCGCAAGGCCGTCTGAATATACACAGACAGTCGTTGAAACACCTGTTCAAAGCGTAGAACCAAACGTTCAAGAGAGTACGCCAAGCATAGCGATTCCAACTTCGGCAACACTGACCGATGCGCTTCTACCGACCACTGCCCTGCTCCTGCCGCCGCAGTTTGACCCAAGCGCCTCGCAAACTGAAGAACAGCTGCTGGAAAACAGCATTACCATCGAAGAAAAACTGGCCGAGTTCAAAGTTAAAGTCAAAGTGATGGACTCCTATTCCGGCCCGGTCATTACGCGCTACGAGATTGAGCCTGATGTCGGCGTGCGCGGCAGTGCCGTTTTAAACCTTGAAAAAGACTTGGCGCGCTCGCTTGGCGTGGCTTCCATCCGCGTGGTGGAAACCATCCCCGGCAAAACCTGCATGGGCTTGGAATTGCCTAATCCGAAACGCCAAATGATCCGCTTAAGCGAAATCTTCAATTCGCCTGCGTTTACCGAATCCAAATCCAAACTGACCCTCGCTCTCGGCCAAGACATTACCGGCCAGCCTGTTGTGACAGACTTGGCCAAAGCGCCGCATCTGCTGGTTGCCGGTACGACAGGTTCGGGTAAATCCGTAGGCGTGAACGCCATGATTCTGTCCATGCTCTTCAAAGCAACGCCTGAAGACGTACGCATGATTATGATTGACCCGAAAATGCTGGAGCTGAGCATTTACGAAGGCATTCCACACCTGCTCGCCCCTGTCGTAACCGATATGAAGCTGGCCGCAAACGCCCTGAACTGGTGCGTCAACGAAATGGAAAAACGCTATCGCTTGATGAGCCATGTTGGCGTGCGCAACCTTGCAGGCTTTAACCAAAAAATTATGGAAGCAGCGGCACAAGGCATGAAAATTGCCAACCCGTTCAGCCTGACGCCCGACAATCCCGAACCTTTGGAAAAACTGCCGTTTATCGTAGTCGTGGTAGATGAGTTTGCCGACCTGATGATGACTGCAGGCAAGAAAATTGAAGAATTGATTGCCCGCCTTGCCCAAAAGGCGCGTGCAGCCGGTATCCATTTGATTCTTGCCACCCAACGCCCAAGCGTGGATGTCATTACCGGTCTAATTAAAGCCAATATTCCGACACGCATCGCCTTCCAAGTGTCCAGCAAAATCGACAGCCGCACGATTCTTGACCAAATGGGTGCGGAAAACTTGCTAGGTCAAGGCGATATGCTGTTCCTGCCACCCGGCACCGGTTATCCGCAACGCGTACACGGCGCGTTCGCATCCGATAATGAAGTACACCGCGTAGTGGAATACCTGAAACAATTCGGCGCGCCTGACTATATCGATGATATTTTAAGCAGCGGTTCGACTGAGGACTTTACCGGTACCAGCCGCAGCAACGACAGCGACCTCGACCCCATGTATGACGAAGCCGTTTCCGTTGTCTTAAAATCGCGTAAGGCCAGCATTTCCAATGTCCAACGCCAACTGCGCATCGGCTACAACCGAGCCGCCCGCCTGATTGACCAAATGGAAGCCGACGGTATTGTTTCCCCGGCGGAAAACAACGGCAACCGCACCATCTTGGCGCAAAGCGGCGACCATCTGGATTAATTTATCCTTGTTTAAAATTAAGGCCGTCTGAAAACTTTTCAGACGGCCTTTTTAAATCAGATAATGGGTTCAGAGATTCCAATTAAATAAACAAGCAAATAAGTAATCTGTAAACGGCATTTCTTACAAAACCAAATGCCTTTGCATTAACGGTATTTGCTTCTCTATCAAATAAACCCAGCCTCAATAAACAAAATTCGACCTGCAAGATATATCCCTCTATCCATTCGTCGCCATTTTCAGACGGCCTTTTGTCAAGACCGGAAAAAACAGGTAAATCCGTTTTTCGATTAGATGCAATATTATTATGATTCATGCCTTCGGCAACACCCCACCCTTTACGAGGAAAAACAAATGAAAAAATATTTTGCAGAATTTTTCGGTACTTTCTGGCTGGTATTCGGCGGCTGCGGCAGCGCAGTTTTGGCAGCAGCCTACCCTGAACTTGGCATTGGCTTTGCCGGTGTCGCTTTAGCATTCGGTTTGACCGTACTGACCATGGCGTACGCCGTCGGCCACATTTCCGGCGGCCACTTCAACCCTGCCGTTTCCGTCGGCCTTTTCATCGGCGGCCGTTTCAACGGTAAAGACCTGTTGCCTTACATCGTATCCCAAGTTATCGGTGCGATTGCCGCTGCGGGCGTTCTGTATCTGATTGCTTCCGGTAAAACCGGTTTTGATGCTGTTGCTTCCGGCTTTGCCAGCAACGGTTTCGGCGAACACTCTCCTAACGGTTACGACATGATGGCTGCTTTGCTGATCGAATTTGTCCTGACCGCATTCTTCCTGATCATCATCATGGGTTCTACCGACAAACTGGCTCCGGCCGGCTTTGCTCCTATCGCCATCGGCCTGGGTCTGACCCTGATTCACTTGATCAGCATTCCCGTAACCAATACTTCCGTCAACCCTGCACGTTCTACCGGTGTTGCCTTGTTCCAAGGCGGCTGGGCTGTTGAACAACTGTGGTTGTTCTGGTTGGCTCCTATTGCCGGCGCAGCAGTTGGCGCGGCTATTTACCGCTTCGTTTTGGCTAACGACGACAAATAATCTTGACGGAATGACATTCCCGGTGCGGCTGACACTCTAAACTGACCGCACCCAAGTTGCCGACACACAAACGCACCGCCTGACTCAGACGGTGCGTTTGTTTTTGCCATGTTACAATACTTTCTTTTCTCACATTCTCAAACCATCATGCAAACCTTACCTTTTCAAACCGATATCGCTAACAGAATGCTGGTCAATACCGAAAACGAAACCATCCATCCCGATGCCGTATTCGTACAAACGCAAAACGGCTATTGGATTGCTTGGCACGACCAACAAGCCGCCTTGCTTGCCCCCGACACACCACCCGATATTCCCTGCTTTTGGGTGGAAGGCGCAGAAAGCTTAGAAGAGCTGGTAAGCATGGTAGAAAACGGCGAATTTGACGAAGTTGAAGAATTTGACGGCGATGATGATGCTTGGCAAGAAGCACTCGGATGCGGCCATCATCACGAAGGACACTGCGGATGCAGCCATTGAGATGCACAAAACGCCTGATTCCGGCACTCGCCCTTTGTCTGACGCTTAACGGCTGCGTTGTAGGTGCGGCTGTCGATTTGGCTGCTACAACCGTCCTGACTGCCGGAAAATTGGTTGTTAAAGGAACAGGGGCAGTGATTGATGCCGCCATTCCCGACGGTAAAAAAGACAAGGATAAAGAAAAAGAGAAGGAAAAGAGTAAAGAAAAGCCAAAATCGGAAGAAATCATCTATAAGGAAGAGTCCTCCAACGAAGTAACGCAATAATCCTTCAGACGACCTTAGCAAGGTAACCAATCCTACTGAGGCCGTCTGAACATTCATCCTTACATATAGCCCTGTTCGCGCAAAGAGCAGGTTTCTTTTGCCGTTACAATAAAATGGTCCAACAGCGTAATATCGACCAAACTTAAAGCCTGTTGCAAACGCTCTGTAAACTGCACATCAGATTCAGACGGCCTTGCCGAACCGCCCGGATGGTTGTGCGCCAAAATCAAACTGTCGGCATATTCATCCAATGCCAATTTGACGATTTCACGGATATAAACCGTGTTTTCCGCCACTGTACCGCGCGACAATTCCCGTACCGCAATCAATTGATTTTGACGGTTGAGCAGCAAAGCAACGCTGACCTCAATTTTTTCATGCCCAATATGAAGGCGCAGATAATCCGCAACCGATTTCGGGTTTGACAGAACAATCTGCTCCTGCAAATCTTCACCCAAAATCCGCCGCCCGATTTCTTTGACCACTGCAAATTGAGTATAGCTCGCCAAGCCCATGCCCTTATAAGCAGCGAGTGTTTTGGCATCCGCACTCATCAGCTTCCCCAAACTGCCAAATTCACCCAACAAATAACGCGCCAAATCGACCGCGCTCATACCGCGCGTTCCGACACGCAGCAAAATCGCCAGCAACTCCGCATCACTCAACGCCGCCGCACCGTACGCTAAGAGCTTCTCACGCGGTCGCTCCCCTTCGGGCCATTCTTTGATACTCATGTTTTCCCTTTTTATTCATATAGCGGATTTAGTTTTTATTTAGAACAAAACCATCTTGCCCACATAAAACGCAATCCGCACGATTTTATTAAAATTAATGCAATTTGCGTATTTTATTCTATCTTGAATTATTTTTTAAGACATTTAAATATAAATTAAACCCTTTTGTGCAGAAAAACAACGCTACCCATTTTTACTATCCTGTTCCCCTGTCTGCCTTTCCTTTCCTATTTGCTTCAAATCAGCCGCTACAAGCATTTTCATATTGCCCCTAATAGGCTTAGGCTAATATAATATTGAGTTTGCCGAGAGCAAAAGCTTAGGCTTAAACTGCTTTCTATCCACGCTGCCCGTGCGCTTTACAAGAGTTTCAGACGGCCTCCGTCCGACTCCCGCCAGCAATCAAACAGCTTTTTATCACCCATTCGAAAATCCGTTTTGCCGGTACTCGTCTTTCTTTTTGGAGTATTGCCATTATGACCGCAACCACTGCGTCTTCAGCCAAACCTTATTTGCAAATCCAAGGCTTGGTGAAAAAGTTTGGTGACAATTACGCTGTCGATAACATCGACTTGGACATCTATCAACATGAAATCTTCGCCCTTTTGGGCAGCTCAGGCAGTGGCAAATCCACACTGCTGCGCATGTTGGCAGGCATGGAAAGTCCCAATCAGGGCAAAATCATTCTCGACGGTCAAGACATTACCAAGCTTGCCCCGTACGAGCGCCCAATCAACATGATGTTCCAAAGCTATGCCCTGTTCCCGCACATGAGCGTTGAACAAAACATCGCTTTCGGCCTGAAACAAGACAAAATGCCTAAAGGCGAAATCGACGCCCGCGTCGAAGAAATGTTGCGCCTGGTGCAAATGACCAAATACGCCAAACGCAAGCCGCACCAACTTTCCGGCGGCCAACAACAACGTATCGCTTTGGCGCGCAGCCTGGCAAAACGTCCGAAAATCCTGCTACTTGACGAACCTTTGGGCGCACTCGATAAAAAACTGCGCCAACAAACCCAACTGGAATTAGTCAACACGCTGGAACAAGTCGGCGTAACCTGTATCATGGTTACCCACGACCAAGAAGAAGCGATGACGATGGCTACCCGTATCGCCATTATGTCCGACGGCCAATTGCGCCAAGTCGGCACACCTAGCGATGTGTACGATTACCCTAATAGCCGCTTTACTGCTGAATTTATCGGCGAAACCAATATTTTTGACGGTGTCGTTGTTGACGACCGCGCCGATTTCTCTATCGTCAAATGTGACGGCTTGGAAAACCACGTCCGCATCGACCACGGCCTGGGCGTTCCGAACGAGCATGAAATCTGGATCAGCATCCGCCCTGAAGACATTGATTTGCATAAAGAAAAACCAGAACACTTGGGCGCGCACAACTGGGCCCAAGGCACGGTTAAAGAAATTGCCTATCTGGGCAGCTTCGCGATTTACCACATCAAACTCGCCAACGGCCGTGTCGTCAAAAGTCAAGTTCCCGCACCTTATTGGTATGTGCGCAACATTACACCGCCGACTTGGGATGAGACCGTCTATATCAGCTGGCCTGAAAACCAACCTACGCCTCTGTACAGTTAATTTGAGGGAAATGCAATGGACCTTAAAAAACTGAAAAAGAAACTGTTTCGCCGTCCTGGACAGCGTGCAGTGATTGCCGTGCCGTATATCTGGCTCTTGGTGCTGTTTCTGATTCCGTTCGCCATCGTATTGAAAATCAGCTTTGCCGAACAAGAAATCGCCATTCCGCCATTTACGCCGTTGACGACGATTGATGAAGACTTAGGCCGTCTGAACATTGCCATCAGCTATCAGAACTACGCCGACATTTTCCAAAACTTTTGGAATACGCTCAATCCTTTTGGCGACAGTGAAAACAGCAATATCTATCTGATGACCTACTGGTCTTCGATTAAGACCGCGCTGACGACGACCATCATCTGCCTGTTGATTGGTTATCCGACCGCTTATGCCATTTCACGCGCCAATCCGGCTGCGCGTAACGGCCTGCTGTTGGCAATCATGCTGCCTTTCTGGACCTCTTTCCTGTTGCGTGTTTACGCATGGATGGGCTTATTGGGACACAACGGCATCATCAACAATTTCTTAATCAAATACGGAATCATCAGCGAGCCTTTAGACTTGTTCTACAATGCTTTTTCGCTGAATTTGGTGATGGTTTACGCCTATTTGCCGTTTATGATTTTGCCGCTGTACACACAATTGGTAAAACTGGACAACCGCCTGCTCGAAGCCGCTTCCGACTTGGGCGCAGGTCCGATCAAATCGTTCTTTACCATTACCCTGCCTTTATCCAAAACAGGCATCATCGCAGGCTCTATGCTGGTCTTCGTTCCGGCCGTCGGTGAATTTGTGATTCCTGAATTGGTGGGCGGTTCTGAAAACCTGATGATCGGTAAAGTATTGTGGCAGGCATTCTTCGACCAAAACAACTGGCCGCTGGCTTCTGCCGTCGCCGTCGTTATGGTTGCCCTGCTGGTTGTACCGATTGCCCTGTTCCAGCACTATGAAAACCGCGAATTGGAAGAAGGAGGCAAATAATGCAGAAAACCAAATTATCCTGGTTCTTGAAACTGATGCTCCTGCTCTCGCTGGCATTCCTCTATATTCCGCTGGTGGTTTTGGTCATCTATTCTTTCAATGAATCCAAACTGGTTACCGTTTGGGGCGGTTTCTCAACCAAATGGTACGGCGCATTGATGGAAAACGATACCATCTTGGAAGCGGCCTGGCTGTCATTGCGTATCGCCATCGTTTCCTCACTTGCCGCCGTAGCACTCGGCACATTAGCTGGTTACGCCATGGCGCGTATCAAGCGCTTCCGCGGCAGCACCCTGTTTGCCGGTATGATTTCCGCACCTATGGTGATGCCTGATGTGATTACCGGTTTGTCCATGCTGCTGTTGATTATTCAGGTGCAAATGTTCCTGCAAGGCAGTGAGTTGCTGCAATCGCTCTACTTCGATCGCGGCTTCTTCACCATCTTCCTCGGCCACACCACGCTTTGCATGGCGTACATTACCGTCGTTATCCGCTCGCGCTTGGTGGAATTGGATCAATCCTTGGAAGAAGCTGCAATGGACTTGGGTGCCCGTCCGCTGAAGATTTTCTTCGTGATTACCCTGCCGCTGATTGCCCCTGCGATTGCTTCCGGCTTCCTCTTGGGCATCACCCTGTCTTTGGACGACTTGGTGATTACCTCCTTCCTGTCAGGCCCGGGTTCATCGACATTGCCGCAAGTGATTTTCTCCAAAATCAAACTCGGCCTTGACCCTCAGATGAACGTTTTGGCAACCATCCTGATCGGTATCATCGGTACGCTGGTGATTGTCGTCAACTACTGGATGATGCGTCAGGCAACCAAACGGGAACGTGAGGCTGCCGAAGCCTACCGCCAAGAAAAATTGGCAGCCGAGAAAGCCGCCTAATATGCAGACAGGCTGTCCGATAAAGCGTCGGAACAGCCTGTTTTATTAACTGCATCTTATCCTTTCAGACGACCTGAACCCAACCCCACATTCCAGGCCGTCTGAAAACCAATTTCAATGAAGTGAAAACCAACTTAAAGCTCAAATCATGATCAATCCCAGCTTCAAGGAATACCTTCCTTCCTACTATGTCAGCACGGCCAATCCCCATCCGTCTTATCCGACGCTTGAAGGCCGTCTGAAAACTGAAACCTGCATTATCGGCGGCGGCCTGTCCGGCTTATGCACAGCCCTACCGCTTGCCGAAAGCGGCCATGAAGTCATCGTACTTGAAGCCGCCCGTATCGGTTTTGGCGCATCAGGTCGCAGCGGCGGACAAGTCATCAGCGACTTTGCCTGCGGCATGGAAGAAATCGAAAAACAAGTCGGTTTGGAACAGGCCCAATGGTTCTGGCAGCAATCTCTGCAAGCCGTTGAACTGGTTGACTCACGCATTCAAAAACACAATATCCAATGCGATTGGCAACGCGGCTACGCTACCGTCGCCGTCCGTCCTCAGCATTGGGAAGAATTGCAACAATGGCATGAGCACGCCCAAAAACATTATGGCGCAAGCCATTACCAGCTTTGGGATAAAGCCACGCTGAAGCAGCAACTTGCCAGCGATATGTATCAAGGCGCGCAATTTGATCCTTTATCCGGCCACTTACACCCGCTTAATTACACCCTAGGCATTGCCAAAGCGGCAGCCGATGCAGGCGCACAACTTTTTGAGCAATCCCCGATGACGCGTATCGAGCCATGCGATAACGGCTGGCTGGTACATACTCCTAACGGCAGCGTTGAGTGCAAAAACCTCGTTTATGCCGTCAATACTTATGCAGGCTTACACCCGAAATTCAAAATATTGGAACAAAAAGCCATTGCAGTCAGCACCTTTATCATCGCCACCGAGCCCCTGGGCGAACGTACCAAAGACCTGATCCGCAACAATATGGCCATCTGCGACAACTGCCACGTCCTAGACTACTATCGCCTCAGCGCCGACGGCCGCCTGCTCTTCGGCGGCAAAGACAACGAGTTTATCGATGACCCAGACCGCATGACCGAACTCGTCCGCCAAGACATGCTGAAAGTTTTCCCGCAACTTGCCGACGTCAGAATCGAGCATTCCTGGGGTGGCGAATGCGACATTACGCGCAACCTCGCCCCACATTTTGGCCGCCTCGCCCCTACCGTTTTCTACGCCCAAGGCTATTCCGGACACGGCATGGCGATTACCGGCATTGCCGGTTTGGCGATTGCCGAAGCCATCATGGGCGATGACGGCCGTCTGAAACCTTTTGAGCAACTACGCCACAGCAACATCATTACCCAGCCTTTCCTGCGTAAACTTGGCTCTTTCCTTGGCTCAAAATACTATCAATGGAAAGACAGCCACTAAACCCAAACAACAAACATATTTCAGACGACGGCAGATTCAAGTAAAATTCAGGCCGTCTGAAAGCTTAGATACGAAAAAATTCAATCATTTATCAGCAAGGAAACCATCATGAGCAACCATCATAAACTCATCATCCTCGGCTCCGGCCCTGCCGGCTATACTGCCGCCGTCTATGCCGCCCGTGCCAACCTCAACCCTGTGATCATTACCGGCGTTGAGCAAGGTGGACAACTGATGACCACCACCGAAGTGGACAACTGGCCTGCCGATGCCGAAGGTGTACAAGGTCCGGAACTGATGGCCCGTTTCCAAGCCCATGCCGAACGCTTCGGTACTGAAATGATTTTCGACCAAATCCATACCGTTGATTTGCAAAACCGTCCTTTCACCCTCAAAGGCGATATGGGCGAATACACCTGTGATGCGCTCATCGTTGCCACCGGAGCATCCGCCAAATATTTAGGTTTGCCAAGCGAAGAAACCTTTGCAGGAAAAGGCGTTTCCGCCTGCGCAACTTGCGATGGCTTCTTCTATAAAAAACAAGATGTTGCCGTAGTAGGCGGTGGCAATACCGCAGTAGAAGAAGCCCTCTACCTTGCCAATATCGCCAACACTGTTACCCTGATTCACCGCCGCGACAGTTTCCGTGCCGAAAAAATCATGGTGGACAAGCTGATGCAACGGGTCGAAGAAGGCAAAATCATCCTCAAGCTCAACAGCTCGGTTGATGAAATCTTGGGTGACGAAAGCGGTGTTACCGGTGCACGCCTGAAACACAATGACGGCAGCACTAAAGAAATCGCTGTAAAAGGCGTTTTCATCGCCATCGGCCACAAACCCAACACCGATATTTTCAAAGGCCAACTCGATATGGATGAAACCGGCTACCTGAAAACCAAAGGCGGTACCGGTGACAATGTCGGCGCAACCAATATCGAAGGCGTATGGGCGGCAGGCGACGTCAAAGACCATACCTACCGTCAAGCCATCACCAGCGCAGCTTCTGGCTGCCAAGCCGCGCTTGATGCCGAACGTTGGCTCGACCGCCACGGCGTATGAGCCTCTAAGCTACGTCCTATTCTTTAAAACATAATCAAAAGGCCATCTGAAATTTCAGACGGCCTGAGACCTTTGCAAAATTCCTTTCCCCCAACAGCCGAAATCCAAACACAGGTTTTCGGCTGTTTTTGTTTCAAATATCCACTGATTCTACTCAAATACCCCCCTTAATCCCCCCTTGGATACCCGATAATCAGGCATCCGGCCGCCTTTTAGGCGGCAACAGGCACACTTAGCCTGTTAGCCGCTTTCAAAAGGTTCAAACACATCGCCTTCAGATGGCTTTGTGCACTCACTTTGCTCAGTCCGAAGTAGGCTGTCCGGGCATAGCGGAACTTACGGTGCAGCGTACCGAAGCTTTGTTCGACCACATAACGGGTCTTCGACAAATATCGGTTGCGTTTGGTTTGCACTTCCGACAGCGGATGTTTGCGGTGGGCTTTGCGCATAATACCGTCCTGCAGCCGATGCTGTTCCAGGTGTTGTCGGTTTTCCTCACTGTCATAGCCTTTATCGGCATAGACGGTCGTACCTTCGGGCAGTCCTTCCAACAAAGGCGACAGGTGTTTGCACTCATGGGCATTGGCGGGGGTAATGTGCAGTTTCTCGATATAGCCTTCCTCATCGGTACGGGTATGTTGTTTGTAACCGAGTCTGTAGAGGCCGTTTTTCTTTGTCCAACGGGCATCTTTGTCCTTACTCGGTGTGGTTTGGCCGCTGACTTGTCCTTCTTCATCGACTTCTATGGCCTGGCGTTGTTTGCTGCCGGCAGTTTGAATAATGGTGGCGTCAATGACGGCGGCGGATGCTTTCTCTACTTTTAGGTCTTTTTCGGTCAGTTGGCGGTTGATCAGTTCCAGCAATTCGGACAGGGTGTCGTCTTGCGCCAACCAGTTGCGGTAGCGGCATAAGGTGCTGTAATCGGGGATGCTCAGTTCGTCAAAACGACAAAACAGGTTGAAATCGATGTGGGTGATAAGGCTGTGTTCGAGTTCGGGATCGGAGAGGCTGTGCCATTGTCCGAGCAGGACGGCTTTGAACATGGACAACAGGGGATAGGCGGGACGGCCGCGGTGGTCTCTAAGGTAACGGGTTCTTTGACGATTCAGGTACTGTTCGATCGGTTGCCAATCAATTACCTGATCCAACTTCAATAGTGGAAAGTGGTCGATGTGTTTGGTAATCATAGCTTGGGCGGTTTGCTGGAAGAAGGTGCTCATGGGAAATCCCCTAAATGTCTTGGTGGGAATTTAGGAGAATTTGGGGAATTTTGCAAAGGTCTCAGATTATCTGAAAATAAGATTCAAGGTTTTCAGACGACCTTTTAGCGGGTAAATTGCTCTCTAGATTGTTGTTACCGTAAAAGGTCGTCTGAAAATCCTACCCACTCAAAAACAAACCGCCCTTTCAGGCGGTTTGTTTTCAGCTTAAACAGACGGTTATTGCTTTTTACCGCCGAATACACCGAAAGCGTTGTTACTTGAAGAGCCATTATCACCTGGTTTTTCATTGTAACTGTATCGTCCCGCCATTTCGGCAGCTTTGTCGCCGTAGAATCCGCCTGAGATAGAACCTTGCACACCGGAATCCCATTTACCATTAAAGCTGCTGCCTGTAATACCTGCGGTAAAGGCTCGTTCATTCATGAACCATCTGTCACCACTATTGATTTTACCTGCGATAGTCTTAGTATCGAAGTTGACATCTGCGGTAAACGAACCGGCAGTACGGTAGCCTCCTGTATCACCCACCCAGTTTTCCTTATTATCCAAGTTGCGGGCACGGAAATTCAACACCTCGCCTGCGTATTTAGCCGTACCGGACGGTAGAGAGGTACTCATTACCCCCTGAACAAACAAGGAGTAGGCATTATCGGCAAGTTTTGCCGCACCGAAGACAACATTGCTCAAATTGCCTGAAGCAACAAACGATTTGTAGTCCGAACCCAATTCAGTTTGATGGAGCTTGTTGGTAACTGGTGCCAAAGCGATTGTCGTACCATTGATAATGACTTTGGTCAAGTTCTCGATATTCGATAAGATATATTGCTCGCCTGTTTCACCTTTTTTCAATTCGGCTGCGGCGGCATCATCTTTAGGTTTGGTTACGGGCGCATCAGGTTTGGCAACCGGCGCATCAGGCTGTCCGCCTGCTTGAGCTGCCGCATCTTGGCGTTTTGCACCAAACACACCGCGCGCCACTACGTCTTCATCACGTTGGTTTTTGCCTGCCGCACTATATGTACCGGCAAGTTGGTCTGCCTTCGCGCCAAAGAATCCGCCTTGCATCGTACCTTGCTTGTTGGAGAAGGTGTTACCATGCAAATCGCCATTGAAAGACAGATTTTCCGCCATATCGCGCGCATTGGATTTGACGACACCTGCAATCCTGTTGCCACCACTACCACCGCCAACCGTTTGATCGGAATAGCGGTTGATGCTGACATTGATGGTTTTTTGGTCGAAATTGACTTTTGCGGTAACATCGGTTGCTTTGGCGGCAGGATACAGATTGGCCAGCTTGGCTTGCGAACCGGTTTCAAAAATTTCTTGCAGACCTCTTGTATTGATCGGCAGTCCGTTTTGGAAATGCAGGCCGATGCCTTTATAGGTTGCATCCCCTCTTTGGGCTGCAACGGTATCACTGCCTGATGGCGTGCCTTGGACAAACAACGCCTGTTTCACATCACGCAGATCGCTGACATCGGCAACACCGCCGTAACGAACGTCAGGCAACAGGTCGCCGCTGTGTACCGCATATTGTGCTGCATCGGCTTTACCGCCGTTCATACTTTTTTCGCCCAACGTAAACTCACCCGCTTTAACGTCTTTGGTATTAATGGCGACACCATCAAGTACGACGCTGTTTTTATCCGAGGCAGTCGGAGCTTCGGTTTTGGCATATTCCAAATCGCCGGTTTCACGTTTTTTCGCTACCAAGACACCGCCATCCAAAGCCTTGCCCATTACTTTGCCTTCGCCGCCAAAACCTTGACCTGAATTGGCCTCATTGGCTTTCTTAGCTTCCTCAGCTTTCTTGGCCTCTTCAGCTTTCTTAGCGTCTTCAGCTTTCTTGGCTTCTTCAGCTTTCTTGGCTTCTTCAGCTTTCTTGGCTTCTTCAGCTTTCTTGGCTTCTTCAGCTTTCTTGGCTTCTTCAGCTTTCTTGGCTTCTTCAGCTTTCTTGGCTTCTTCAGCTTTCTTGGCTT
>NZ_JBQCWV010000010.1:70551-89878 GCF_051957055.1 Neisseria sp. P0020.S005
CTTCTGTTTGTTTTGAATCACCTCCTCCGCCCGAGCCGGAATTATTGCCCGGCTGTTGCGGGGTCGGTGCAGGCTGTGCAGACGGCGTGCCACCACCGCTTGAACCGCATGCACTCAATGCGATGCTGCAGGCAATCGCCAACATACTTAATTTAAATGATTCCTTCATGGTCAAACTCCTGAATGTGATAATGGTATTTTGGAATGGTGGTGATAAAATATTTGATAATTATTTACATCAAACCAATTAAAATATACCGCAAATGCGGATAACCAAACGGTACTAAACTTGCATCAGTATGAAGGTCGTCTGAAAACGGAATTTATGAATCCGTGCATACAGATGTGTTTCAGACGACCTCTACTTAATATCGTCAAACCATTAATGACGATGCGGAACAAAGCCTTCCGGAGCTTCCGCACCTGTAGGCAGGTCAAATGTTTCGCGCAGAACGACTTTGTAGAACGCAAATGCATCTTTTGCACCTTGAATCGCTTCAGCTTCAGCTTCAGGGCTTAAACCCAAAGCATTCAGATGCTCGACAAAAGCACGCCAATGTTTGCCGCGACCGTTCGGATGGGGAGCGAGGTGGCGCGCGCCGTGTTCGCCGGTGTAATCCAGCTTTTGCGCGTGTTTAAATAAAAATGCCGCGCCCAAATTGGAACCTTCTGCGCAATACAGCCAGCCGATGGCTTTGTTGCCGGTTTCGTGCGGCAGCGGTTTGCCGTATTCGTAAGGTTTGTCGCCCAAATCAGCCAAGTCTTGCGTTACCGCGTCGTAACGTGCCATGTATTCCAGCTCGGGAATGGCTTTGTTCAACTCGGGGTCTTTATAGATATGATCGACCGCTTTGTGGAACACGGATTGCAGTTTCAAGAATTTGATGTAGTTCTCTTTATTGGAAAACGGCTCGACAGACATAACCAAGTTGTCCACGCTGTCATGAATGGTGGTGGTTTGCTCTTTCAGCCGTTTGGCAAAAGTCAGCTCTTGTGTTTCGCTCATGTGAATATCCTTCATAAAGTTTCAGACGACCTTCAGGCCGCCTTTATTTAAACAAGGTGGATTAGATAGGTTTGAAAACGGATATGGGATGGAAGCGGAGGTTTGCAGGATGGGAAACCCGTCAAATCCGTTTGAAAACAAACCATCAGGTTTCGTTATTTTGTGAAATATTTTTTAAAAATATATATCATTCCAATTCAAATGGCAAGAAAATGATTTGCAGCTACTTGCAACTACAAGATAATAACGGACAATTTCCCACCTTCGGCAAACAAAAGATTCAGATTTAACGGAAAATGGTTTCCTAACCATAAAGAATATTGTTTACAAAGACATGACTGCATCTTGGCAGATACCGTCCTTGCCCTGCCTGCGTCAAAACGGCATACTTTCGCCATACCGAGCCGCAGGTCGTCTGAAACCTGCCACACTATCAAAAAGAAAGAAACAACATAAACCCTATCCGCCCTTTCTTAGACCATACTCCGCAAATCCACGAATCCTGCCTCATCGACGAGACCTCCGTCATCATCGGCGAAGTATCGCTTGCCGAAGACGTATCCGTTTGGCCGTATGCCGTGCGTGAACAGCATCAGCATCGGCGCGCGCAGCAATGTACAGGACGGCAGTGTCTTGCTCGTTTCGCACAAAAACGCGGAAAAGCCCGAAGGCTCACCCCTTATCATCGGCGAAGACGTAACCGTCGGACACAAAGTCATGCTGCACGGCTGCCGCATCGGCGATCGTGTGTTGATTGGGATGGGTACGATTATTCTGGACGATACCGTCATCGAAGACGACGTGATGATAGGTGCAGGCAGCTTGGTGCCGCCACGCAAACGTTTGGAAAGCGGCTATCTCTATGTCGGTTCGCCCGTCAAACAAGTCCGCCCGCTGACCGAAAAAGAAAAAGAATTTTTGAAATATTCTTCCGCGCATTATGTGCGGCTGGCAGGCCAACACAAGCAGTCAAAATAATTTTCAGGCGACCTTATATCCCTTAAAAAAGAAAGTTTTATGCACACACTCTACCTAGCCTCCGGCAGCCCGCGCCGCCGCGAAATTTTGGAAAACCTAGGATTCAAAGTTATCCGTATCCCTGCCGACATCGACGAAACGCCGCATTCCGACGAAAAAGCCGCCGATTATGTGCAACGTATGGCGCAGGAAAAAAATGCCGCCGCTGTCGAGCAATGGTTTGCCGCACACGACGCGTCGCCCGAATATCCGATTCTGACTGCCGACACTACGGTCGCCTATCAAAACCACATCCTCGGCAAACCGGAAACCGAAGCCCAAGCAGCCGAAATGCTCGCCCGGCTTTCAGGGCAGACGCATCAGGTGCTGACTGCCGTATGCGTATATTGGCAAGGGAAAACGCACGGCGTTTTGCAAACCAGCGATGTACGTTTCAAAACCTTGTCTGCCGAAGAAATATCCGCCTATATCCGAAGTGGCGAACCGATGGACAAAGCGGGCGCGTATGGCATTCAGGGTTTGGGCGGCGTGTTTGTCGAGCATTTGCAAGGCAGCTTTACAGGCGTGATGGGCCTGCCCGTTTACGAAACGGTCGGCTTGTTGGAACAATTCGGATTGAGTATTCCCCCATTTGCCTGATTTTAAATACCTTCAAACAAACATTATGAAAACATACGTCTTCCCCTTTTTATCCGCAGTATTCCTTCTCGCTGGCTGCACCACTTTTTCAGACGACGGTACAACCGCCATCCGCAAAGGCAACGACAGCATCCTCTCTTTCGGGAAGTTTGGCTCCGCTATAGAAGATGCACCCGCAGGCGGCTGGGTCATGCTCGGCGATCAATACACCTATGAGACCTTTGCAAAAAAGCCCTTCCTTCGACAGCTGAAACTCCAAACACAGGTTTTCGGCTGTTTTTGTTTCGAATATCCACTGATTCTACTCAAATACCCCCATAATCCCCCTTGGATACCTGATAATCAGGCATCCGGCCGCCTTTTAGGCGGCAACAGGCGCACTTAGCCTGTTGGCGGCTTTCAATAGGTTCAAACACATCGCCTTCAGATGGCTTTGCGCACTCACTTTAATCAGCCCGAAGTAGGCTGCCCGGGCATAGCGGAATTTACGGTGCAGCGTACCAAAGCTTTGTTCAACTACATAACGGGTCTTCGACAAATATCGGTTGCGTTTGGTTTGCGCTTCCGGCAGCGGATATTTGCGGTGGGCTTTGCGCATAATGCCGTCCTGCAGCCGATGCTCTTTCAGATGTTGCCGGTTTTCCTTGATGAAAATAAATTTCCTATTACAGATAATCCGACACTATATGTTGATTCATATGCCAAAATGATTTGGGATCCAAGTGATTTTAATACACCAAACATGAATGATAATGCTCAAACAAATAAAGAATATCAGCATTTAGCAAATCGTTTACTTATTACACAACCTATAGTTGAACGTTTAATTTCTCAAAATTATACCCAAAATAGTGAAGAATTTGATAAAGCGGAAACAGGACTAAATTCAATCTTACATAAATATCGATATAATCGTTTAAAAGATTTTTTAACAGATGCAACACCTATAAAGTTTAAACAACAAGAAGGTCGAAATTTGACATCTGAAGAGCATAATTTGCTGCAAGATGCAAATTTAGCATCCCAATATTATGCTAGACTAAAGATGTTCTCAGATAATATTTATAGAAAAGGGATGAATGTACAGAGTGATATTCTAAAAGAAAAATTCCCACACCTAAAAGATAAAATTATTAGTGCAAATAAACCTGACAATTATACGGAAAATGGAAAAGTTGTAGGTTTAATATCAGATTTTGGAGCAGTAAAATTTATTATGTATACCAACCCAGAACAAAATCAGATTTTGAAAACTAGATTTATTATCGAATAAATAGAAAGCCGTCTTATGTATAGTAATAAATTAATAACCCTTTTTTTTCTATTGCCTTTATTGTGCCATGCAGTTGAGTTTGATGAAACTCTATATAACGACTGTAAAGATAGAGCTATGTTATGTGTTGCTAGAATTTATTCTCCCAAAGGCAATAACTATAAATCTATGTGGTATGACGACAATGGCAAGTTAGCATTTATAGCCTTTACTAATCAACAAATGAAAAATCAAGGTCGCCCATCTCTAGCGATGTTTATTAGTGATGACAAAATATCTGATACCAATATTGATGAATTTTTAGCATCTTTCGATCCTGATAAATATCGAATATCTCATGATCCAAGATATAAATTTTTACCATTAGTATGTCGAACTCATTGTGATCCTTATTCTCTTTTTAATATTGATAACAAATTTAAACCTGATGATAAAGATAAAATCTTTTTTTCAATCCCGACAGATAACACAGATTTTTATAAGAGTTTTTATTTAAATAAGGATTATATAGAAGGTATATATCCTAATTAAATGTTATAGCCTTTGTCGGCATAGACGGTCGTACCTTTGGGCAGCCCTTCCAATAAAGGCGACAGGTGTTTGCACTCATGGGCATTGGCGGGGGTAATGTGCAGTTTCTCGATATAGCCTTCCGCATCGGTACGGGTATGCTGTTTGTAACCGAGTTTGTAGAGGCCGTTTTTCTTCATCTAACGGGCATCGCTGTCTTTACTCGGTGTGGTTTGGCCGCTGACTTGTCCCTCCTCATCAACTTCTATGGCCTGGCGCTGTTTGCTACCAGCAGTCTGAATAATGGTGGCGTCAACGGCGGCGGCGGATGCTTTCTCTACTTTTAAGCCTTTTTCAGTCAGTTGGCGGTTAATCAGTTCCAGCAATTCGGACAGGGTATTATCTTGCGCCAGCCAATTGCGGTAACGGCATAAGGTGCTGTAATCGGGGATGCTCAGTTCGTCAAAACGGCAAAACAGGTTGAAATCGATGCGGGTGATGAGGCTGTGTTCGAGTTCGGGATCGGATAGGCTGTGCCATTGTCCGAGCAGGACGGCTTTGAACATGGACAACAGGGGATAGGCGGGACGGCCGCGGTGGTCTCGAAGGTAACGGGTTCTTTGACGATTCAGGTATTGTTCGATCGGCTGCCAATCAATCACTTAATCCAACTTCAATAGTGGGAAACGGTCGATGTGTTTGGCGATCATGGCTTGGGCGGTTTGCTGGAAGAAGGTGCTCATGAGAAATCCCCTAAATGTCTTGGTGGGAATTTAGGGGATTTTGGAGAATTTTGCAAAGGTCTCAGCCTATAATCTATCTGCCACACTCAAATATTCATTTTAAAAGCAAATTTATATCAAATAAGTACTTTTGCTTTATAATAACAACAAATACCCAACAAACAGGGAACAAACATGAAAAAAACACTAACGACACTTATCCTTTGCGCACTGACTCCTGTCGCCCTGGCTGCCGATACTTACGGCTACCTGGCGATGTGGCAAAACCCTGCCGACAGCAATGAAGTGCTGCAAATCAAAACCACCAAAGAAAATGCCACCCAACTGGATGCGACAGCTGAACTCGAAACATTCTGCAAAGGCCAAGATGCCTTAGCCGGTATCAGCGCAGGCCAAGCAACAGGCTGTAAAACGGTTGTCCCACTGCACAATACCTGTATCGCTGTTGCCTACCCTAAAGCCATGGGCAAATTGACCGCTCAAAACGTGGTGGCCATTACCTCCCCACGTTTCAAAACCGTGCATCAAATTGCCTTGAACCAGTGTATCAAAAAATACGGTTCACAAGGACAATGCGCTTTAGAAACAATCTATTGCACTTCCGAAACCTACTATCAAGGTACGGTCAAAACCCTTTGGGAAAAAATCAAATCCATTTAAGGCCGTCTGAAAATAAAACCGGCTTTCCCGATATTCTCCATATCACGGCAAGCCGGTTTTTTATTCTGGCTTTTATTTGCTGTTTTTTTCCAACAATTTGGCCACAACACCTTCAGCCTGTTTCACCAAATCAGGGTTGGTTCGGAAGTGGTTTTCATCATTTAAAGAGTAGCTGACAGTAGAAACCGCGTACTTGGTGCTTCTCAACACAAATACGCCTTTACGCAAGATTTCGTCATTACCTTTGGTTTTGTAACGCAGATTATACGGGCAAGAAGAATCATACAGTTTGCCGCGGTTGTCCGCTGTGACAATAGTGCTGCCAATGCCGCGTTTTGCCAAAGCTTTAGACAAAGCACGATCCAAATCATGCGGCCTTACTTTTGCATTTTGAATGATGCAGACATGTTTGATGCTGGTCAGCTCTTCAGACTTCAATACTCTTTGTTCCGTAGTAGAACACGCGCCCAGCAATAATACGGCTGAAGCTGCCGCTAAAATCATGGTTTTCATCTGTTTTCCTTTTTAAAATTTTCAAACAATAAATATTCAGACGGCCTTTATAAAAAGGCCGTCTGAAAAAATCAACGTACGTTTTTCATCAAACGCTGTTTCTCACGCTTCCAATCCGCTTCTTTCAGGCTTTGGCGTTTGTCATGCTGTTTCTTACCCTTGGCCAAACCGATTTCCACTTTGATTTTACCGCGGGTGTAATGCAGGTTTAAGGGCACAATCGTATAACCGGCACGTTCAGTTTTACCGATTAACTTGTTGATTTCCGATTGTCTCAACAACAACTTACGCGGACGGACAGGGTCAGGTTTGACGTGTGTCGAGGCAGTGGGCAATGCGGTAATGTGGCAGCCCACCAAATAGAATGCGTCTTTTTTCCAGTAGATATAGCTTTCTTTTAATTGCACGCGTGCAGCGCGGATGGCTTTGACTTCCCATCCCTCCAATACTATACCGGCTTCGATTTGGTCTTCGATAAAGAAATCGTGAAAGGCTTTTTTATTATTGGCAATACTCATTGTGCTGATTCTTTACAAACTTTTCAGACGGCCTATTTTATCAGGCATGCTTAAAAAATAAAACGGCAAACGGTTTTGAAACGTTTATTCGCTTAAAACATGGCGGCGGTAAAAGCGGTCTATATCGGCAATGGCTTTTTCATCTTCAGGGCGCAAATCCAGTTTCAAATCGGCAAGGCGGATCAAGATTTGGTCTTCACGCTCAGCAACGGCGCAGCTGACTTCGCCTTCGCTGCGAAAATGACGGATAAGCTCGTCTAGCTGGTTTAAAGCATTTTGATAAGATGAATTTTGATTCATAATTTTTAACCCGAACGCCCATAAAAAATGGCGGGAAACCCCGCCATGATTTTACGGCTTATGCCGCGCATTTGATTAAGCAGCTTGAATGTTAGCAGCTTGTTTGCCTTTAGGGCCGGTGGTTACGTCGAAAGATACGCGTTGACCTTCTTTCAGGGTTTTGAAACCATCCATGTTGATCGCTGAGAAGTGAGCGAACAAATCTTCGCCACCTTGATCAGGAGTGATAAAACCAAAACCTTTAGCGTCGTTAAACCATTTTACGATACCGGTTGCCATTAGAAACTTCCTATACTTAAAAATTAACAAAATCAGCAAAACAAGGCATACAAAAAACTAAAACGTTCAGCGTTTCTCCCACGTATTGCATACGCGGTTGAGTGCCAACTTCTGCTTAACCGTCTTTTTACATTTGTTAAGACAAAACGTCAAGCTATGTTTTCAAAAAAGTGGCAAAATAGAAAAAAATTGCCAAAATACAACAGAAAACGGTTTGCACTCTAAAACAGGCCGTCTGAAAACTGAAACCTAAGATTATGAACCATCCGAATACCGACCACCAATCCGATACCCTGCTTAGCGATATCAACACACAGCCGCCGAAACGTTACGGCGTATTTTTATTGAACGACGATTACACCACCATGGAATTTGTCGTCGAGATCCTGACCGAAGTCTTTATGCTTGCACAGGAACAGGCAGTGGCCGTCATGTTGCTGGTGCACCACGAAGGCAAAGGCCTGTGCGGCACCTACACGCGCGATATTGCCCAGACTAAGCAACATCAGGTCATGGAACGTGCCAAAGCTGAAGGGCATCCGCTCAAATGTATAGTCGAAGAGGTTTAAACCATGCTTTCACCCGAATTGGAACACATCCTGCAACTGCTCTACCGTGAAGCACGCAACGCGCGTTATGAGTTTATCAGCTTGGAACACCTGCTTTTGGTGCTGATAGAAGAAGATGCAGCTGTGCCGAACGTCTTGAAACTGTGCGGTGCAGATTTGAAAATCCTGTCTGAGCAGCTTGCGGCAAGCGTTGCAGAAAACACGCCGCAAATTCCCGATCATCTTCTGGATACGGTCGAAACCCAGCCGACATTGGGCTTCCAACGCGTCATCCAACGTGCGATGGTGCATACCCAGTCTGCCGGCAAAGCCGCAGTAGAGCCTTTGGATATTTTGGTTGCCATGATGAGCGAATCCGAAAGCCATGCCGTTTATTTCCTCAAATTGCAATCCATTACGCGCTTTGAAATCTTGCGTTGCATTGCCCATGGCTCGCCCGATGACGAGGATGGCAATGATTCAGACAGCCTGGGACGCGAGGGCGAGGAAGCGGAACAAAAAACCGGCTCCCTTTCCGACTACACCGTCAACCTCAACGCCGAAGTCAAAGCCGGCCGTATCGACCCTTTGATTGGTCGCAAACACGAAATGGAAAGGCTGGTACAAATCCTGTGCCGCCGCCGCAAAAACAATCCGCTTTTGGTCGGCGAAGCTGGCGTAGGCAAAACCGCACTGGCGGAAGGCTTGGCACATCAAATCGTCAACGGCGACATTCCCGATGCGCTTAAAGATGCCGAAGTGTACGCGCTGGATATGGGCTCGCTTTTGGCGGGTACGAAATACCGCGGCGACTTTGAAGCGCGGGTCAAATCCGTCTTGAAACAGCTCGAAAAAATCCCGCACGCCATTTTATTCATCGACGAAATCCACACCATCATCGGCGCGGGCAGCACCAGCGGCGGCACAATGGACGCGTCTAACCTGCTCAAACCTGCGCTGGCAAAAGGCTCGCTGCGCTGCATCGGTGCGACCACTTATGACGAATACCGTACCATTTTCGACAAAGACCACGCCTTAAGCCGCCGCTTCCAAAAAATCGACGTGATCGAGCCTACCGTTGCCGAAACCGTTCAAATCCTGCGCGGCTTGAAACCGATGTTTGAAGATTTCCACCAAGTCCGCTATACGCAAGGTGCACTTGAAGCCGCCGCCGAACTCTCCGCACGCTACATCAACGAACGTTTCCTGCCCGACAAAGCCATCGACGTGATGGACGAAGCAGGCGCGGCGCAACGAATTCTGCCCAAATCCAAACAGAAAAAAGTCATCGGCAAAGCGCAAATCGAAACCGTCATCGCCAAAGTTGCGCGGATTCCCGAAAAAACCGTGTCGCACGACGACAAACAAGTGTTGCAATTCCTCGGCCGCGATTTGAAAAACATGGTTTACGGTCAGGAAAATGCCATTGATGCGTTGGTTGCCGCCGTCAAAATGTCGCGCTCCGGCCTCGCCCTGCCCGATAAACCGATAGGCAGTTTCCTCTTCTCCGGCCCGACCGGCGTCGGCAAAACCGAAGTCGCCAAACAACTTGCCTACTCGATGGGTGTACCACTGCAACGCTTTGATATGTCCGAATACATGGAACGCCATGCCGTATCGCGCCTTATCGGCGCGCCGCCGGGCTACGTTGGTTTTGAACAAGGCGGCCTTTTGACCGAAGCCGTCAACAAACAGCCGCATTGCGTGTTGCTCTTGGATGAAATCGAAAAAGCCCACCCCGACATTTTCAACGTCCTCCTACAAGTCATGGACGCAGGCAAACTGACCGACAACAACGGCAAGAGTGCTGACTTCCGCAACGTCATCCTGATTATGACCACCAACGCAGGCGCAGAAAGCCTCAGCCGCCCCAGCCTCGGCTTTACCGCCAAACGCGAACGCGGCGATGAAATGCAGGCAATCAACAAACTCTTCACGCCCGAGTTCCGCAACCGCTTGGACGCGATTATCCCGTTTGCACCCTTGTCCGAACCCATCATCGTCAAAGTCGTGGACAAATTCCTGCTCCAGCTCGAACACCAGCTCCTCGACAAAAAAGTCGAAGCCGAATTCACGTCGGCATTGCGCAAATCTCTGGCGGAAAAAGGTTTCGACCCGCAAATGGGTGCACGTCCGATGAACCGACTGATTCAGGAAAAAATCCGCAAACCGCTCGCCGACGAACTCCTGTTCGGCAAACTCGCCGAAGGCGGCTTTGTGCTGATAGACTGGGATGCAACAAAAGAAGAAGCCGTATTGAAGTTTAAGAAAAGCAAGGTCAAACCTGAAACAGAAACTGTTTAACCGACTGAAAAATAAAAGGCCGTCTGAAATTTCAGACGGCCTTTTTATCTCAATCAAAAATCTGATTTACAAAACGGATTTAACAGTGGCAACCACATTATCTACGGTAAAGCCGAATTCTTTGAACAGCAAGTCAGCAGGTGCAGACTCGCCGAAGCGGTTGATACCGACCACGGCGCCGTTCAAACCGACGTATTTATACCAGCCGTCGGCGTGTCCGGCTTCTACAGCTACGCATGGCAAGCCTTCCGGCAGAACAACGGCTTTATAGGCGGCATCTTGGCGGTCGAATACATTGGTAGAAGGCATAGAAACGACACGCACGGCAATACCTTGTTCTGCCAATACTTTTTGCGCTTCTAAAGCCAATTCAACTTCAGAACCGGTCGCAATTACAACAGCTTGCGCATTACCTTGAGCTTCACTGATGACGTAGCCACCGCGTTTGATATCGTTCAGCTGTTGTTCATCACGCGCTTGGAATTTCAGGTTTTGACGGCTGAAAATCAGGCTGGACGGATGATCAGTCGCTTTAACGGCTTCAGACCATGCCACTAAAGATTCAACGGTATCGCATGGACGCCATACATCCATATTCGGAATCAGGCGCAGAGTAGCAGTTTGCTCGATAGGTTGGTGGGTCGGACCGTCTTCGCCTAAACCGATGGAATCGTGGGTGAACACAAATACAGGGTTGATTTTCATCAGCGAAGCCATACGCAAGGCATTACGCTCGTATTCACTGAACATCAGGAAAGTCGCGCCGAATGGTTTAACACCGCCATGCAAGGTAAGGCCGTTCATGATTGCACCCATGCCGAACTCGCGCACACCGTAGTGAATATAGTTACCGCCGTGTTCGCGGGTAACGGAAACGCTGTTTGACCAGTCAGTCAAGTTAGACGGGGTCAAGTCTGCAGAACCGCCCACCAATTCAGGCAGCTCTTTAGCCAAGATTTCGATGCTGTTTTGACTGGCTTTACGGGTGGCGATGGTTTCGGCTTTGGCGCACACTTCTTTCAATGCGGTTTGAACGTATGCATCGAAATTGTCCGGCAGCTTTTTATCCATGCGGCGCACGAATTCTGCGGCTTCAGCAGAATATTTGGCCTGGTATTGAGCGAAGAGTTCGTTCCATTCGGCCTCAAGTTTCGCGCCTTTTTCTTTTGCATCCCATGCTGCATAGATTTCTTGAGGGATTTCAAACGCAGGATAAGCCCAACCCAAATGTTTGCGCGTAGCTTCGATCTCGTCCGCACCCAAAGGCGCACCGTGGGTTTTATGGCTGCCTTCTTTGTTGGCACTGCCTTTGCCGATTAAGGTTTTGCAGCAAATCAGGGAAGGTTTGCCGGTTTCGGCTTTGGCCGCTTCAATGGCCGTCTGAATGGCATCGGTATCATGACCGTTTACATTTGGGATCACGTGCCAGCCGTAGCTTTCAAAACGTTGCGGAATATTTTCGGTAAACCATCCGTCCACTTTGCCGTCGATGGAAATATTGTTGTCATCATATAAAACAATCAGTTTGCCCAAGCCCAAAGTACCGGCAAGCGAACAGGCTTCATGCGATACGCCTTCCATCATACAACCGTCGCCCATGAAGACGTAAGTGTGGTGGTCAACGATGTTCAAGCCGTCTTTATTAAATTCGGCAGCCAAGATTTTTTCGGCCAAAGCCATACCCACTGCGTTGGCAATACCTTGTCCCAATGGGCCGGTCGTGGTTTCCACGCCGTCGGTGTAGCCGTATTCCGGATGGCCGGGGGTTTTACTGTGCAGTTGACGGAAGTTTTTCAGATCATCAATAGAAACGTTGTAGCCGGTCAGGTGCAACAGGCTATAAAGAATCATGGAAGCATGACCATTGGAGAGGACAAAACGGTCGCGGTTGTAGAATTTCGGGTTGGCAGGGTTATGATTGAGGAACTTCGTCCACAACACTTCCGCCATTTCCGCCATACCCATAGGCGCACCCGGGTGGCCAGAGTTGGCTTTTTGTACGGCATCGACTGAGAGGAAACGGATTGCGTTTGCCAGTTGAGACATGGTTTGACCTTCCTTGGACAAGATTGGAAATATGAAAAAAGGTGTGCCGATTATCGCCTGAATCAGCCGTGCTTTCAAGAATAGCCTTTGATATTTGCATTGTCAGACGGCATGATTTCCAATAGGCCGTCTGAAACGGACGGGATAGATGATATTAACTGTTATTTCGTTTTGAAACAGTATGTTGTAAATTTTTTATCGGATAAATAGGAAATCACTATAAGCATAAACCTGCGCTTATTCCGTAAGTCTTTGAATACTGCTCTTTTCAGACGGCCTTGTATGAGACAGGAGTACCACAACTATTGTTAAGGCCAAACCCTGCTTTTGCTTTGCATAGAGCCAAATGTTATGATTTTATATGCACGCCAAAGGCCGTCTGAAAATATTCGCATCAAACTACTACCATGACAAAAGGCTTGTGTGCACTTCGATTAAGGAACACTGATTATGTCACCCGAAAACCAAGCGGAAAACACCACACTCTCAACAGAAAAAACGGCAAAAACCACTCCGCCCAAACTTTCCAAACCCAAATCCAGCGTAATTCAAATTCATCCCGAAGGCGAACGCATCCATCCGAAAAAAGCAGAAGGACGCTTTGCCAAACTGCGTATCGCCGCCGTATTGGCGACCCAGTTTGTATTTTACGTAATTCCATGGTTTAACTGGAGTAACCGTCAGGCAGTTTTATTCAATATCCCTGACCGTCATTTTTTCATTTTCGGCCTGTCACTGGGCATGGGCGATTTGATTTACCTTGCCTTGCTGCTGATGATTTGTGCTTTCGGACTGTTTTGGTGGACAACCATTGCCGGTCGTTTGTGGTGCGGCTACTCTTGCCCGCAAACGGTTTACACCGAAATCATGCTTTGGATCGACAACTTGGTTGAAGGCGACCGCAACAAACGTTTAAAACTGGAAAAATTGCCTTGGAACTTTACTAAAATCCGTATTAAAGCCACCAAATACCTGCTGATTTTCCTTGTCTGTGCGTGGACAGGTATCACTTTTGCAGGCTGGTTTGTCCCTATCCGCCAGTTTGTTCCCGATTTATTCACCGGAGCAGCAGGCGGTGGCGCAATGTTTGCCGCAGCGTTTTACGGATTCATGACCTTCTTTTTTGCCCACATCATGCGCGAAAAAGTGTGTCTGCATATGTGCCCGTATGCACGCTTCCAAAGTGCGATGTTTGACAAAGACACGCTGATTATTTCCTACGATACCGAACGCGGCGAACCTCGCGGTGCACGCAAAAAAACCGCCAACAAAGAAGACAGCGGCTTAGGCGACTGCATCAACTGCACCATGTGCGTACAAGTCTGCCCCGTTGGTATCGACATCCGCGACGGTCTGCAATACCAATGTATCGGTTGTGCAGCCTGTGTCGATGCTTGTGACGAAATCATGGACAAAATGGGTTATCCTCGCGGCCTGATCCGTTATACTACCGAAGGCGCAATGGAGCATGAATACCCTGAAAGCGACATCAAAAAACGCCTGAAACGCCCTCGCGTCGCAGGTTATGGTGCAGTATTGTTTGTGGTTATTATTGCTTTCTTAACCGGTATTTCTACCCGTAAAATGGTCGAAGTGGATATTCTGAAAGACCGCGGCGTGATGGTACGTGAAAACAGCCAAGGCTGGTTGGAAAATGCCTACAACCTGCGCATCATTAATAAGAGTGAACATGAGCAGACCGTTACTGCCACAGTCAAAGGTTTTGATGATATCGCCTTGACCGGCTTGCCAGAAAACGGCATTAAAATTGCGCCACGCGAAACCGTGACTATTCCGGTTCAAGTGTCCACCATCCCTGAGTACGCCGAAAAAGGCAGCCAGCCGATTGAATTTACTTTCACATATCGTGAAACCGATGACGCTGATGCCGAACCGACTGTCTTGAATGAAAAAGCAACCTTTATTGGAGAATAACAACGGTGTCCAAACCCAATTCCACTAAGCCTTGGTATAAACACACTTGGCCTTGGGTGCTGATGGCAGGTCCAATCTTTGTCGTTATCGCCAGCGTGTCTATGTTCTTCGTCGCAAAAGAACATACGACAGACTTAGTTTCCGACGATTACTATAAAGACGGCAAACACATCGAAATCCAACTTCACCGCGATGAAGAAGCCGTTAAACGACAGATTCAGGTGCAGGTTTTAATCAGTCCGGACATGAATGCCGCCAAAGTATTCGTCAGCGGACAATTCGATCCCAAACAGCCATTAAACCTGCTGCTGATGCACCCTACACGCAAAGCTGACGACCAAACCGTCAAGCTACGCGCCGTAACTGCCGAACCGCAAAACGGCCGTATGGAATACGAAGCCGTCTTTAAGCCTTTACGCCAAATCAATCATTGGTACTTACGCGTTGAAGATACCTCAGGCGTGTGGCGTGTTGAAAACAAATGGATAGTCAGCCAAGGCAACGCAGTCAATCTGACGCCTATGGACAAATTGTTCGACAACGGCAAACAAGCCGCTTCAGAAGAACAATAAATCCCATGTCAGGCCGTCTGAAACCTTTCAGACGGCCTGAAAATCTTTATATCCTCTATCATTCTTTAAAATATGATTTTTTCCAATTGGCGCAGACTGACCGAAAATGAAGTCTGTATGGCAAAACAAGTTTTTGCGGATAGCATAAACTTCCACCGCATCAAAATATATCGCGGCATTCCACTTCTACCCAACGCCAATACCGCCATTGCGCCCAATGGAAATATATATTTCCCGCGCAAACACTGCCCTGATGATTTCACTCAAGCCGGCATCGCCTACAAAATCTGGCTGATTCATGAGCTTACACACGTCTGGCAACACCAGCGCGGTCACAAAGTTTGGTTATCCGGTTTATTCATTATGCTCAAAGGCGGATATAGGAAACGCAAAGCTTACGCCTATCCCATGCCTTTGCCTCACTTCAACCAACTCAATATTGAGCAGCAGGCCGACCTCGTTGCCCACTATTTTGCAGCCACTTACCTGCCCAAAAACATTTATACCCCTCAACAACCCATTTTTCAGACGGCCTTAACAGACTTTCTTCACAACCCGCATAACAAAGCCCTTTGCCCACGTTACTTGTCGGCAAAAAAACAACACTCAAAAAAGCCCAGTAAGCAAATAAGCTATAATGGACAATCCGACACATCGTCCAAAAGGTCACAAACCATGCCTTGGAACATACCTATTTTACTTACCTGGATGCGCGTCCTATTAATCCCCGTGTTTACCATCCTATTCTATTTACCGAACACATGGATTCAACCACAAACCGTCAACTGGACAGCCGCTATCATCTTTGCACTTGCAGCTATTACAGACTGGTTTGACGGCTTTTTAGCACGTCGCTGGAAACAAACCTCCGACTTTGGCGCATTCCTCGACCCCGTTGCCGACAAACTCATGGTTGCCGTTGCCCTACTCCTGCTCGTCAGCCTTGGCAGAACATACGCTATCTTCGCCATGATTATTATTGGCCGAGAAATTACCATTTCCGCCCTGCGCGAATGGATGGCACAAATGGGCAAACGCGGCAGCGTTGCAGTGGCCACTATCGGCAAATTCAAAACCACTGCCCAAATGATCGCCATCTTCCTTTTACTTATCGGCACAGACAAATATAACGACCCTTTCTATCTCATTGGTAACATATTGATGTTTATAGCATCTGTATTGACCATCTGGTCCATGTGCTACTACCTGAAAATGGCATGGAAAGAATTCAAATAAAATTTTTAAAAAAATAAAAACAAAACACTTGACGCACACGATTAAATCCATAATAATTGCGTCTTCTTCGATATACGAAGCAACAAATATCAGAGCGGGAATAGCTCAGTTGGTAGAGCGCAACCTTGCCAAGGTTGAGGTCGCGAGTTCGAGACTCGTTTCCCGCTCCATCCTGATTACTTGTTGATTGTTCTTTTTCAATATGCGGGAATAGCTCAGTTGGTAGAGCGCAACCTTGCCAAGGTTGAGGTCGCGAGTTCGAGACTCGTTTCCCGCTCCAGTTTAATTTCAGATGCACTCAAATGCGGGAATAGCTCAGTTGGTAGAGCGCAACCTTGCCAAGGTTGAGGTCGCGAGTTCGAGACTCGTTTCCCGCTCCATTAAATCATGCATCCGAATACGCGGGAATAGCTCAGTTGGTAGAGCGCAACCTTGCCAAGGTTGAGGTCGCGAGTTCGAGACTCGTTTCCCGCTCCAGTTTCAATACTACCAACACTCCAAAGTAGTTTATTTGGCGAGATAGCAAAGTGGTTATGCAGCGGATTGCAAATCCGTCTACGCCGGTTCGATTCCGACTCTCGCCTCCATCCATTTCATGGCGGGGTGGCAGAGTGTTTATGCTATAAGGGGTGCAACCCTTATATAGGCCGGTTCAAATCCGCGCCCCCGCCTCCAATCTATCAATTTATTGTCTACGCCCGGGTGGTGAAATAGGTAGACACAACGGACTTAAAATCCGTCGGCCCTAAACCGGCCGTGCCGGTTCGATTCCGGCTCCGGGCACCAATAAATATCTGAATTTATTGAAAAACCTAAGATTCTAAATTTCTAATTGACAGCTTATTTGTAAGGCTGTCTTTTTTGTTTGTGCCTGATTTGTGTCTAACTTGCGCCATTTGTGTCAAATGTGACAAGCTCGTGCAAAACTTGAGCATGTTGATGAAGATGCCCAGGAGCCAAATGTGCGTATCTCTGCACCATCCTTAACGTCTTCCAACCACCCATTTCTTGCAACACTCTCAATGGTACGCCACGCTGAACTAACCAACTTGCCCAAGTGTGCCTTAAATCGTGCCAAATAAAGTCTTCTATTTCTGCCAGTTCTAACGTCTTCTTCCAATATCGGCTGTTAATGCCGCTAATTGGTTTATTCCACTTATTCACAAAAACAAATTTCTTATGCTTGCCTATCTGCCGCTTTAATACTTCAACAGCAGTATCATTCAAAGCAACACCCAGTGCATTTCCAGCTTTCATTTCATCAGGATGATACCAACAGACCTTCCTATCTAAATCAACCTGATTCCATGTCAAACCCAAACCATTTGCCTGTCGCAAGCCGGTATTTATACTAAATAATTAATTATCATATCAATACTCAAAATTGAAAATGTTTGAAGGTAGTACAATTGACTTTTCCTCCTTTTTATATTTGCCTATCAATATACCTTTTTGGACAACTACGCTTTATGGCCCGCTGGCTCGATGGCATTAAACAAAGGTCGTCTGAAACGGTTTTGCTGTTTTCAGACGGCCTTTTGAATTCATACAAGCTATGGCTTGGCTTGCTTATCTTTATAATTGGCTAAATTTCCAATAATCCCGTCCTTCAATTTTCCAGTAACAGAATTCGTCCGGTATTAAATACCCAAAATCCATTGCCTTTGAAAACCAGCCATCATATACATAATCTTCATGACATCTGTCCCAATCCATATGCAGATACACTTCCGTATCAAAATTGATATAGAACAAAGGCAGCCTCGAAGAAATCTGATTGATTTTTAAGAAATCACTTTGCGGGCCAGAGTCTGAGATAGGATCATTGTACGACAGCTTGTTCTCAACAACGGAATATAACCTTACTGCTTCAGCAGAAGTAAACCCCTGAAACATCAGTTCCTTCAATTCATCTTTTTTTAATACAATGACTGAATCTGATTGAAGATAGCTTTCGAAATTGTCCTTAGTTAACTGCCAGATGCCATTACGGTAATTTTTATAATCATAATTATATTGTTCTTTAGTTATAATTCCTTCTCTTAGGTAAATGTCAAAAGATATTTTTGCATTTAATTCAAAATTTTCCTTATAATCAATTAAATAATATATCTTTTTCTTATAGACAAAAATAGATATGCATTGAGTATATTGAAAGATGGCATTTAATAATTCAGATTTAAATTTCTCAATTTTTTCCATATTTGACAAATTCCTTAATAACTTTATCTTCAGCAAGTCGTAGCCCACATTAAATCTGCAGCGAAGGTATGTGCGGTACGCACGCGAGCTTGAGTCTAATAAAAAAGGTCGTCTGAAACATTTTTCCGGCTTTCAGACGACCTTTTGCCAAATATTATCGGCAGCGGCTCAATGCCAACTTTAAACCTGCTCCGATTTCTTCAGGGCTGTTATCCAATGATAAAATTACATCGTCTGCATCAATGGCATCCCACGCTTCCAGCTTGACATGGCGGCTCGGGCTGATTTTCAGGCAGCCGTTGTGCAGCCAAATATCCCCGCTCATCATGTTTTTAAATAAAGCGCGTCTGGTTTTATAGCCCAAGTTCCCGCATAGGTTGGCAACCCAATCCTCATAGCGTTGCCGAAATTTTTCGGTATCAAAAAAATCTTGGTCTTCCGAACTGTCATAAACGAAAGTCCTGCTGTTTGCCAACGCTTGCAAAACCGTCGTGCCTAAAGTTCCATTGTCGGTATCCAACGGCAGGATATGAGGGGGATATAGGTGGTCTGGAGCATATCGCCCAAATCCTGACCATGTTTGAATAATCAAGGCTCTTTCATTTGCCTTATAGCCAGCCCAATAATCTTGTTCTTGATTAAAAGTCATTTATTCGATCTCCGTAATTTTGACTGTAATGTTTTGACTTTTGCCATACTCTACCACACGTTGCAACTGCAATCTTTGCTCCTTATTAGTTTGTGCGGGTATGGCCAGATGGATTTCGCGCTGTTTGATCATGTCGTCCCTTAACGTCATACCCGAAAGGCTATGACGTTCAAAATTTGCCGTCTTAGAGTTGTGTCTACACCGCTTCAGATAATGATTTTGCTAGCCGTGCTGCCGATATGGGTGTGGCAGTGGACTGCTTTTGTCTGATTGCTGTGATGGCTTGTTGAAAGAAAGGCCGAGACCTTTGCAAAATTCCTTTCCCCCAACAGCCGAAATCCAAACATAGGTTTTCGTCTATTTCCGCTCCTAATTACTCCTGATTTTACCCAAATATCCCCTTAATTCCCCTTGGA
>NZ_JBQCWV010000011.1:0-82298 GCF_051957055.1 Neisseria sp. P0020.S005
CGCAAATCGTTCCCGCTGTTCTTGAAAGAATGCGAATTTCGATTTAACTTCGGCACACCGTCTCAACAGCTTAAAATCCTGCGGGATTGGTGTGGAATTTAGGGCTAATCTACGTCAGCCCCTTAAAAATTGATTACTTTAATCTCATATTTCACAAACAGAAATTGCCTGCTTTTATGAAAAACAGGCTGATTATATAGTGTTGAGAAAAACTATCAAGTATTGAATTGAATTATACATACATTCTTGCATGTTCAGAAGTAATTTTTTATAATCCGAACCATAAATTTACATTTCCTACAAAACAATTATGAGAAGAACCAAAACCGAAGCCTTAAAAACCAAAGAATATCTCATGCTTGCCGCATTGAATACGTTTTATCAGAAAGGCATTGCCCGCACCTCGCTTAACGAAATCGCCCAAGCCGCAGGCGTAACGCGCGGCGCGCTGTATTGGCATTTCAAAAACAAAGAAGATTTGTTTGACGCCTTGTTCCAACGGATTTGCGACGACATCGAAAGCTGCATAAAAGAAGACTCGAACAATAATAACGAACAGGCTTGGTCAAGCTTCCGACTGACTCTGACCCGTTTTTTCGAGCGCCTGCAACACAACGAGCTTCACTATAAATTCCACAGCATTTTGTTTTTAAAATGCGAACACACCGAGCAAAACGAGGCGGTCATTGCCATCGCTAAAAAACACCAATCACTATGGCGTGAAAAAATCGTTGCTGTCCTGACTGATGCGGTACAACAAAAAGCGTTGGCGGATAATTTGGATATCGATATGGCAGTCATCTTCATCAAGTCTTCATTAGACGGCTTGATTTGGCGCTGGCTTTCTTCAGGTCAAGGCTTCGATTTGGCACAAACTGCCCCACGCATGATTGAAATCATCATTGATACATTGGAAAACCATCCGCAATTAAGAAAACAATCATAAACATCAAAAATAAAAGGCCGTCTGAAACATTAAAAGTTTCAGACGGCCTTTTGGTTCAAACCTAATTAACGTGTTACCGGTTTGTAACGGATACGTTTCGGTTTCGCGCCCTCTTCGCCCAAACGGCGTTTCTTGTCGGCTTCGTATTCCTGATAGTTGCCGTCAAAGAACACCCATTTAGAGTCGCCTTCACAAGCCAAGATATGCGTAGCGATACGGTCGAGGAACCAGCGGTCGTGCGAAATCACCATCACGCTGCCGGCAAATTCCAGCAATGCGTCTTCCAACGCGCGCAGGGTTTCCACGTCGAGGTCGTTGGACGGTTCATCCAACAGCAACACATTGCCGCCGCTCAACAAGGTTTTTGCCAAGTGCAGACGGCCGCGTTCGCCGCCAGACAATTGACCTGCAATTTTGCTTTGGTCGCTGCCTTTGAAGTTGAAGCGTCCCAAATATTGGCGGGCGGGGATTTCAAACTGACCAACCTGCAAAATGTCGCGGCCTTCGGCGATGTTGTCGAACACGGTTTTGTCGTTTTGCAAACCTTCGCGGCTTTGGTCAATCAAGCTCATTTTCACGGTTTGGCCGATTTTCACTTCGCCGGAATCAGGCTGCTCTTTGCCCGAAATCATTTTAAACAGCGTCGATTTACCCGCGCCGTTCGGACCGATGATGCCGACAATCGCGCCCGCAGGTACTTTGAAGCTCAAATCGTCAATCAGCACTTTGTCGCCGAACGATTTGGAAACGTTCACAAATTCAATTACTTCATTACCCAAACGCTCGGCAACAGGGATAAAGATTTCCTGCGTTTCATTGCGTTTTTGGTATTCGTAGTTGCTCATTTCTTCAAAACGCGCCAAACGCGCTTTGGACTTGGCTTGACGGCCTTTGGCGTTTTGGCGCACCCATTCCAATTCCTGCTTCATCGCTTTCACGCGTGCAGCTTCGGATTTTGCCTCGTTTTCCAAGCGTTTTTCTTTCTGCTCCAGCCAAGACGAGTAATTGCCTTTCCACGGGATACCGTGTCCGCGGTCGAGTTCCAAAATCCATTCGGCGGCGTTGTCGAGGAAGTAGCGGTCATGTGTTACGGCAACGACTGTACCTGGGAAGCGTACCAAGAATTGCTCCAGCCATTCGACAGATTCTGCGTCCAAGTGGTTGGTCGGTTCGTCCAGCAGCAGCATATCGGGCTTGCTCAACAAGAGTTTGCACAAAGCGACGCGGCGTTTTTCACCACCGGACAGATTGCCGATTTTGGCATCCCAATCAGGCAGGCGCAACGCGTCGGCAGCAATTTCCAATTCATGCTCTGCACCGCCGCCGGTAGATGAACCAGCCGCAATAATCGCCTCCAAACGGCCTTGTTCTTCCGCCAACGCGTCAAAATCCGCATCAGGATTAGCATACTCGGCATAAACTTCTTCCAAGCGTTTCTGCGCCGCAGCCACTTCGCCCAAACCGCTTTCCACTTCCTCGCGCACGGTTTTCTCAGGATCAAGCTCCGGCTCTTGCGGCAGGTAGCCGATTTTGATACCGCCCATCGGCACGGCTTCGCCCTCGAATTCCTTATCCACACCCGCCATAATCCGCAGCACGGTGGACTTGCCCGCGCCGTTCAAACCGAGCAGGCCGATTTTCGCGCCGGGGAAGAAGGAAAGGGAAATATCTTTAATGATGGTTTTCTGCGGCGGCACAACCTTGCTCACGCGCAGCATGGAATAGACGTATTGTTGGGACATGGTTTTTCTCGATTCGGTCAAACAAATTTCAGACGGCCCATTTTAACCGATTGCTCAAATACTTGCTTGTTCAAATGCCGTCTGAAAATAGAAATCGGCATCACAATATGCAGCAAAGCCGAACCAATGCTTTCATTCTCCAAAATTTTCAACGCAAAACCATAAAAAATTTGATTTAAGCCAGTTTATCTTTGAACAAACATTGCCAATATTCGATACGCTCCATAAAATGCGCCTATATCCTTGAAAGTACATAAACAAATAATAACGACAAAGAAACACCGCGCTAAAAACAATTTCAGATTTCCTAATACAAATACTTTTAAAATAAGGATTTGCCTCATGTCTGAACATACGCAAAAAACAACAAAACAAGGTTTGCCCTCACTGGCAAAAAGTACGATTTGGATGCTGAGCTTCGGCTATCTCGGCGTTCAGACGGCCTTTACCCTTCAAAGCTCGCAAATGAGCCGAATTTTTCAAACGCTAGGCGCTGACCCGCACAATTTGGGCTGGTTTTTCATCCTGCCGCCGCTGGCCGGTATGCTGGTTCAGCCGATTGTGGGCTACTACTCAGACCGCACTTGGATGCCGCGCCTGGGTGGCCGCCGCCTGCCCTATCTGCTTTACGGCACGCTGATTGCGGTTATCGTGATGATTCTGATGCCCAACTCGGGCAGCTTCGGTTTCGGCTATGCGTCGCTGGCGGCTTTGTCGTTTGGCGCGCTGATGATTGCGCTGTTGGACGTGTCGTCAAATATGGCGATGCAGCCGTTTAAGATGATGGTCGGCGACATGGTCAACGAGGAGCAGAAAAGCTACGCCTACGGGATTCAAAGTTTCTTAGCGAATACGGGCGCGGTTGTGGCGGCGATTCTGCCGTTTGTGTTCGCGTATATCGGTTTGGCGAACACGGCCGAAAAAGGCGTTGTACCGCAGACTGTTGTCGTAGCATTCTATGTGGGCGCAGCATTGCTGATTATTACCAGTGCGTTCACCATCTTCAAAGTCAAAGAATACGATCCGGAAACCTACGCCCGCTATCACGGCATCGACGTCGCTGCGAATCAGGAAAAAGCCAACTGGTTCGAACTTTTGAAAACCGCGCCTAAAGCGTTTTGGACGGTTACTTTGGTACAATTCTTCTGCTGGTTTGCCTTCCAATATATGTGGACTTACTCGGCAGGCGCGATTGCGGAAAACGTTTGGCAGACAACTGATGCCTCTTCCGTAGGCTACCAAGAAGCAGGCAACTGGTACGGCGTTTTGGCGGCAGTACAATCCATTGCCGCCGTTATCTGCTCGTTTATTCTGGCAAAAGTACCGAATAAATACCATAAAGCCGGTTATTTTGGTTGCTTGGCTTTGGGTGCGCTCGGTTTCTTCTCCGTTTTCTTCATCAGCAATCAATACGCGCTGGTGTTGTCTTACACCTTAATCGGTATTGCGTGGGCCGGTATCATTACCTATCCTTTGACGATTGTGACCAATGCCCTCTCAGGCAAACACATGGGTACTTATTTGGGCCTGTTCAACGGCTCTATCTGTATGCCTCAAATCGTCGCTTCGCTGCTGAGTTTCGTCCTCTTCCCTATGCTGGGCAGCCATCAGGCAACCATGTTCTTGGTTGCCGGCGCAGTCTTGCTGATGGGGGCTTTCTCAGTATGCCTGATTAAAGAGACCCACGGCGAATAATCCGTTTCAACACCATCGGCAAAGGCCGTCTGAAACCTTTGCCGATCTGACAATTTTAATAACAGGAGCTTCATAAATGTACACGAGAATCATGGAAGTCAGCCCTTGGACACTGCGTTCGACAAAACTGGAAAAAGAGCACAAACGGCTGCAAGAGAGCCTGACCAGCTTGGGCAACGGCTATATGGGTATGCGCGGCAACTTTGAAGAAACCTATTCCGCCGACAGTCACTTGGGTACCTACATCGCCGGCGTGTGGTTCCCCGACAAAACCCGCGTCGGCTGGTGGAAAAACGGCTATCCTAAATATTTCGGCAAAGCCATCAATGCGCTCAATTTCAGCAAAGTCAAAATCTTTGTCGATGGACAGGAAGTGGACTTGGCGAAAAACGACGTTGCCGACTTCTCCGTCGAACTCGATATGCAACACGGCGTGTTGCGCCGCTCGTTCACCGTATTCGGCGTGCGTTTCGATGTGTGCAAATTCCTGTCCGTCGCGCAAAAAGAGCTGGCTCTCATCCGCTGGGAAGCCGTATCCGTTGACGGCAAAACCCACCAAGTCCGCATTGATTCCATCATCGATGCCGACGTGAAAAACGAAGACTCCAACTACGAAGAAAAATTCTGGCAGGTATTGGACAAAGGCGTTTCAGACGACCGCTCCTACATTGCCACCCAAACCGTCGCTAACCCCTTCGGCGTGGAACAATTCATCGTCAACGCCGAGCAAACCTTCGCCGGCAGCTTCAAAGCCCTCGGTGGCAGCCAAACCGACTGGCAAGTTTCTAATTCTTTCGAGGCCGAAGTCGACGGCACACCCAAAACCTTTGAAAAACGCGTGATTGTTACCACCAGCCGCGATTATCAGGGCTTGGAAGCGGTGAAAGCCGCAGGCCGCGCCTTGTCGGAAAAAATCGCAGGCATTGCATTTGAAACCTTGTTGAACGCACACAAAGCAGGCTGGCTGCACCGTTGGGAAATCGCCGACGTGGTCATCGAAGGCAGCGACGAAGCGCAACAAGGCATCCGCTTCAATCTGTTCCAACTGTTCTCCACCTACTACGGCGAAGACGCGCGCCTGAACATCGGCCCGAAAGGCTTTACTGGCGAAAAATACGGCGGCGCGACCTATTGGGACACCGAAGCCTACGCCGTGCCGCTCTACCTCGCACTGGCTGAACCCGAAGTTACCCGCAACCTGCTGCAATACCGCCGCAACCAACTGCCGCAGGCGCAGCACAACGCGCGCGAACAGGGCTTGGCGGGTGCACTCTATCCGATGGTAACGTTTACGGGCATCGAGTGCCACAACGAATGGGAAATTACCTTCGAGGAAATCCACCGCAACGGCGCGATTCCTTACGCCATCTACAACTACACCAACTACACCGGCGACGAAAGCTATCTTGCCAAAGAAGGCTTGGAAGTCTTGGTCGAAGTGTCCCGCTTCTGGGCAGACCGCGTCCACTTCTCCAAACGCAACGGCAAATATATGATTCACGGCGTAACCGGCCCGAACGAATACGAAAACAACATCAACAACAACTGGTACACCAACACCCTCGCCGCATGGGTATTGGACTACACCCGCGAAGCCCTGGCGAAATACCCGCGTCCGGATTTGAACGTGAGTGCTGCCGAGTTGGAAAAATGGGCGGACATCAGCGCCAATATGTACTGTCCGCATGACGAAGAACTCGGCGTATTCGTGCAGCACGACGGCTTCCTCGACAAAGACATCCGCCCCGTGTCCGCGCTTTCGCCCGATGATTTGCCACTCAACCAAAAATGGTCGTGGGACAAAATCCTGCGTTCACCCTTCATCAAACAGGCGGACGTATTGCAAGGCATCTATTTCTTCGGCGACCGTTTCAACATGGACGAAAAACGCCGCAACTTCGACTTCTACGAACCGATGACCGTGCATGAAAGCTCGTTGTCGCCTTGTATCCACGCCATCCTTGCTGCCGAACTGGGCAAAGAAGAAAAAGCCGTGGAAATGTACCAGCGCACCGCCCGCCTGGACTTGGACAACTACAACAACGATACCGAAGACGGCCTGCACATCACCTCCATGACCGGCTCGTGGCTGGCCATCGTCCAAGGTTTCGCCCAAATGAAAACCTGGGGCGGCAAACTCAGCTTCGCACCGTTCCTGCCGAGCGCATGGACAGGCTACGCCTTCCACATCAACTACCGCGGCCGTCTGATTAAAGTCGCCGTCGGCAAAGAAAACGTCGTCTTCACCCTGCTCAAAGGCGAACCGCTCGAATTGCAGGTGTACAGCAAAGACATCACGCTCAACGGCAGCCATACCGTCGTATTGGAAAAATAAGGAGGGCGCAAAATGACTTTTACCGCAGTCCTGTTTGACCTCGACGGCGTCATCACCGACACCGCCGAATACCACTACCGCGCATGGAAAAAGCTCGCCGAAGAACTGGGCATCAGCATCGACCGCAAGTTTAATGAGCAGCTCAAAGGCGTGTCGCGCGACGATTCGCTCAAACGCATCCTCGCGCACGGCGGCAAAACCGTCAGCGAAGCCGAGTTCGCCGAACTAACCCTCCGCAAAAACGACAACTACGTCGAAATGATTCAGGCAGTCAAACCCGAAGACGTATACCCCGGCATTTTGCCGCTGCTGGAAGCATTGAGGGCAAACGGCAAAAAAATCGCCCTCGCGTCCGCCAGTAAAAACGGCCCGTTCCTGCTGGAACGCATGGGGCTGACCCATTTCTTCGACGCCATTGCCGACCCTGCCGCCGTCGCGCATTCCAAACCCGCCCCCGACATCTTCCTTGCCGCCGCCAAGGGCGTGGGCGCGGACATCCGCCAATGCATCGGCATTGAAGATGCCGCAGCAGGAGTAGCCGCCATCAAAGCCGCCGGCGCCTTGCCCATCGGCGTGGGCAAAGCCGAAGACTTGGGCAGCGACATCGCGCTGGTGTCCGACACCGCCGAGCTGACCTACGCCTACTTACAAAACGTATGGGAACAGTCGGGCAGATAAAATATTAGGGAAGTAAAAAGGCCGTCTGAAAACCTGAATCAGGTTTTCAGACGGCCTTTAATATTTCCAATCAACCAAGTGTTACCATCTCAATCTGCTCCATACTTCTACCCAAGAAGCGTTCGCCGATGGTGCGGAAGCGCAGTGGGATGTCGCTGACGTAGAAGCGGTAATCCGGATTGTCGTTTTCTGTATTCAGCAAACCTGCTTGCGCCAAGGCTTTGGCGGTGGCTTCGGCGGTGGTGATGGCGGAATCGACCAAGGTAACGTTTTGTGCTTCGCGGCCGATAAGCGGTTTGAGCAGTGGGAAATGGGTACAACCCAACACCAGCGTGTCGATGTCGTCGGCCAAGAGCGGCTTCAAGTATTCGCGCACGGTCAGGCGGGTGACTTCGTGATCGAGCCAGCCCTCTTCCACCAATGGCACAAGCAGGGGCGCGGCTTGCGTGCGCACCAGCGTGTCGTTGTTTTTTGAATGGATGGCACGCGCGTAGGCATTGCTGTTGACGGTAGTATTGGTTGCGATAATGCCGATTCGGTTGTTTTTGGTGGTTTGCAAAGCAGCTTCCGCACCGGCGGAAATGACGTCCAATACGGGCATATTGCCTGCTTTTTGGCGGATTTTTTGTCCGGCAACGGCGGCGATGGTGTTGCACGCGATAACGAGTGCTTTGACATCGTTTTCCAGCAGGAAATCGACAATCTGCATGGCGAAGGTTTCGATGGTGGCGCGGGATTTGGTGCCGTAGGGAACGCGGGCGGTATCGCCGAAATAGATGATGTTTTCCATCGGCAGGCGTTCCATCAGGGCGCGGACGTTGGTCAAGCCGCCGACGCCGGAATCGAATACGCCGATGGGGCGTTGTTTGCTGGTACTCATGGTTAATTTCTTCAATATAGAGTTGAGGCCGTCTAAAACCGTTTTCAGACAGCCTGAAGGTTAAACATATTCTTTTTTATCGTTTTCCATCCAAGCCTGATGCGAGCAAATCCACAACAGCACGATACCGCATATAGTCGAACTCAACATCATACCGGCCATCACCAAGGCAGAACCATTATGCAGCCAAGTCGTTGCCATGCCGACCGATGCGCCGATGAGGGATTGGAACACGCCTAAAACCGCATTTGCGCTGCCGCCCTCTGCGCTGAAATAGCTCATAAAGCAGGCTTGAGTGTTCGCACCGACCAAGCCTTGCGTACCGACTGAAAACATCACGCACAGCACCAAAGCCCACAAAGGCGGCAGAGACAGCGACAACACCAAAACCGTCATCAGCAGATTGGCGGTAAATTGGACAATAATGCCCCATTTGAGGATGTTTTGCGGATGCGTACCGGTTTTCAAACGCCATGCGGTAACGCGGTTAAACGACATCATGGTAATGATATTGAGTGCAAATATCCAAGCATATTGGTTTGGTGAAACATGATACAGGTGTTGGTACACGAACGACGATTCGGTCAAAAAGGCAAACATCGAACCGAAACTGAAAGCTTGGAAAAACAGATAACCCATCGCTGCGCGCGTTCTCAAAACACGTTTAAACCTGCCTGCCACCACGCCGAACACGTCCATGCTGATTTTGCCTTTTTGGTGTGGCTTGGGCAGGAAATACCACATCAAACCCCAAAGCAGCAGCGAATAGCAGGCCAGAAAGCCGAAAATCATGCGCCAGCCGCCCAAATTCTGCAAGCCTGCACCAATCATCGGCGCCATCAATGGCACAATCATCAGAATGATGCCGATTAAGGCAAACATCTGCGCGGCTTTGCGTCCAGAATAATAATCGCGCACCATCGCGCCGGAAATCACCACGGTCATCCCCGCGCCAAACGCCTGCACGGCACGCAAGTTCAGCAGTTGCTCGACATTATTCACCATCGTCAAACCGATGACGGCGGCAAAGTAAATGCTCAAGCCCACCAAGGCGACAGGTTTGCGGCCTTTAATATCCGAAATCGAACCGCCGACCACCTGACCAAACGCCACGCCAAACATAAAAAAGCTCAAGCTTTGCTCAATACGGTGGATGTCCGAACCCAGCGACTTCGCCATTTCGGGAATTGCAGGCAGATAGGCATCGACAGAAAACGGCATCAGCGCGACCAACATCGCCATCAGCACGGCCATGGTTTTTTCGCCCAAAGGGGCTTGTTGTGCAGTCATTCTGACTTTCGCTTTCGTAAAAAATATTCAAAAAACAAAGAAAACAACCGCCTTGTCAGACGGTTGCGGATTGGATGGAATTATAGCAGATTTCAACCTTGTCCAATCACTGCAAAAAAAAACCTTTGCAAAACTTAAGGCCGTCTAAAACCTTGCTTGGTTGAATCCCCTCGCCGCAAACGTTAAAATGCTTGTTTTTTAAGACAACAAATTGTTTCACATCACGGATTCTAAGGAATAATCATGACTACATTTCAAATTGCGCGTGCCGACGGGAAAACGCTCGAAATCCAAGGCAAAATGGCCAACCGCCACGGCTTGATCGCCGGTGCGACCGGTACGGGTAAAACCGTTACCCTGCGCCGTATGGCGGAAGCCTTCAGCAGCGAAGGCGTCCCTGTATTCTTGGTCGATGTCAAAGGCGATTTGTCAGGCATCGCGCAAGCCGGTGCCAACAGCGGCAAAGTAGGCGAACGCATCGCCGAGTCTAATTTGGGCGAACAATGGCTGCAAAATTTCCCCGTGCGCTTTTGGGATGTTTACGGCGAAACCGGTATTCCCGTACGCGTAACCGTTTCAGAAATGGGCCCTATGCTTTTGGCCCGCCTGATGAATCTGAACGACACGCAAGAAGGTTTGCTCAACCTCGTATTCAAAGTTGCCGATGACAGAGGCTGGCACATTCTGGACTTGAAAGACCTGCGCAGCATGTTGAAACACGTTTCCGACCATGCTTCGGAATACCGCACGCAATACGGCAACGTTTCTGCCGCCAGTATCGGCGCGATTCAACGCCAACTGCTGACTTTGGAAAACGAAGGCGCAGAAAAATTCTTCGGCGAACCTTCCCTCAACCTGCAAGACTGGATGCAAACCGACAACGGCAAAGGCATCATCAACATCCTCAACTCCGAAAAACTGATGCGCTCGCCGCGTATGTACAGCGCGTTTTTGCTGTGGATGCTGGCGGAGTTGTTTGAAACCCTGCCCGAAGTCGGCGATTTGGACAAACCAAAATTTGTGATGTTCTTCGACGAAGCACATTTGATGTTCGACAATGCCGCCAATGCGTTGGTCGAACAAATCGAACAAGTTGTGCGCCTGATTCGTTCCAAAGGCGTGGGCGTATATTTTGTTACCCAAAACCCACTCGACTTGCCCGATACCATTCTCGGCCAACTGGGTAACCGTGTACAACACGCCCTACGCGCCTTCACACCGCGCGACCAAAAAGCAGTCAAAGCCGCTGCCGAAACCTTCCGCAGCAACCCAAACATCAAAGTTGCCGAAGCGATTGCCGAACTGGGCGTCGGCGAAGCCCTCGTTTCCTTCCTTGATGAAAAAGGTATGCCCGAGCCGGTAGAACGCGCCCTCATTCTGCCGCCGCAATCCGCCCTGACCCCGCTTGCCGCAGAAGAGCGCAACCGTTTGTTCCAAAACGATGATTTGTATCCGACCTACAAAGACATGGTGGACAACTACTCCGCTTTTGAAGCATTGGCCGAAGCAGACAGCCAGGCTGCCGCTGAAAAAGAAGCCGCAAATACCGCCAAAGAGCAGGAAAAAGCACAAAAAGCCGCAGAAAAAGAAGCTGCCAATGCTGATCCTGGCATCCTCGGTGGACTGATCGGCGGCTTGAGCGGCGGACGCAAAAAATCTGGCCAAGGTTTGGGCTACAACGTTGCCGACGCCATCGGCAGCCAAATCAACCGCCAAGTAACCAACGCCATTTCCCGCAGCGTAATGGGCATTATTAAAAATATGTTCAAATAATCAGCCTGCAAACATAAAAGGCCGTCTGAAAATCAATTTCAGACGGCCTTTTTTATTTATCAATCCAATCAGTTTTTCATTGATTGAACCGGAGCCGGGATTCTGCCGCCTCGGTTGACGAATACTTCGCATGAGCCTTCTTTAACCGGCATTACAGGCGCGTAGCCCAACAAGCCGCCGAACTCGACGCTGTCGCCGACGGTCTTGCCGGTTACCGGAATAATGCGCACGGCAGTGGTTTTGCTGTTGATCATACCAATAGCGGCTTCGTCGGCGATGATGCCGGAAATGGTATGAGCAGGCGTATCGCCGGGCACGGCAATCATGTCCAAACCAACGGAGCAGACGGCAGTCATGGCTTCGAGTTTATCCAGCGTCAGCACACCGGCTTCGGCAGCCGCAATCATGCCCTCGTCTTCTGAAACGGGGATAAATGCGCCGCTCAAACCGCCGACCGCACTGGAAGCCATCATGCCGCCTTTTTTCACAGCATCATTCAGCAATGCCAAAGCCGCTGTCGTGCCATGTGTACCGCAGACGCTCAAGCCCATTTCTTCAAGAATGCGCGCCACCGAGTCGCCGACGGCAGGGGTTGGTGCCAACGACAAGTCGAGAATACCAAACGGGATGTTCAGCATTTTTGAGGCTTCGCGGCCGATGAGTTCGCCCACACGGGTAATTTTGAAAGCGGTTTTCTTCACTACTTCCGCAACTTCGGTCAATGTCGTTGCATCTGAATTTTCCAACGCGGCTTTTACGACACCCGGGCCGGACACGCCGACATTGATAACGGCATCCGCTTCGCCCGAACCGTGAAACGCACCCGCCATAAACGGGTTGTCTTCCACTGCATTGCAGAACACGACGATTTTGGCGCAGCCGAAACCTTCGGGCGTGATTTCAGCCGTGCGTTTGATGGTTTCGCCTGCTAGCTTGACCGCATCCATATTGATACCGGCGCGCGTGCTGCCGATATTGATGGAGCTACACACGATATCGGTAGTCTTCATCGCTTCGGGAATGGAACGGATCAGCACTTCGTCCGAAGGCGACATGCCTTTTTGCACCAGCGCAGAGAAGCCGCCAATAAACGACACGCCGATGGCTTTGGCAGCTTTATCTAAAGTTTGCGCCACGCTGACATAGGAATCGGCATGGGTGGCCGCGGCGATTTGGGCAATCGGCGTGACGGAAATGCGCTGATTCACAATCGGCACGCCGTATTTGGCAGACAAATATTTTGCCGTCGCCACCAAGTCTTTGCCGACCGTGGTGATTTTATTGTAAATATTTTGGTTCAACACATTGATATCGCTGCTGATACAGTCGTGCAGATCAATGCCGATGGTAATGGTACGGACATCAAAATTCTGGTCGGCCACCATTTTGACGGTTTCTAAAATCTCGCCGGATTGAATACTCATGGCTCTCCCTCCGACTTAAATACGGTGCATGGCTTGGAAAATTTCTTCGTTTTGCATACGGATATCAAGCGCGAGTTTTTTGCTCTCTTCCGCAAACAAATCCAAAACCTCTTGACGTGATTTGGTGCATTTTGAAGTGTCCACCAAAATAATCATGGTAAAAAAATCGTCCATCAGCTGTTGGCTGATGTTGAGAATATTAATTTGGTTTTCCGCTAAAATTTTGGAAACGTCGTACACAATGCCCACGCGGTCTTTACCGATGACGGTGATGACTGAATTGCTCATAACGCTGTTTCTCCTTATAGAATATTTGAAAAGTGTTGACAATTATAACACTCAGGCCGTCTGAAAAACTGTTTCAGACGGCCTGAGTATTCAAATTTCAATTTTAATTATCGCCCTGCTTTCAAAGCCTGCCACAAGCGAACACTGAGTTTGCTCGCATCGGTTGACTTGGGAGAGACGATGAAGCTTTTTTCCATCAATTCTTTACTTGGGAAAATCGATTCGTCAGATGTATATTTTTCATCCATCAAATCACGCGCCGGACGGCTGGCCGGAGCATAAGTCACATAGTTGCCGTTTTTGGCCGCTGTTTCCGGATTGAGCGTGTGATTGATGTATTTGTGTGCATTGGCCACATTTTGCGCATCACGCGGAATCATCAGCGAATCCACCCAAATACCGACGCCGCTTTTCGGCGCCAATACTTCGACTTCGACGCCGTTTCCTGCTTCTTTGGCACGGGTTTTGGCAATATTGAGGTCGCCGCCGTAGCCTACCGATACGCAAAGATTACCGGCAGCCATATCGTCGATATAGCCGGACGAGGTAAAGCGTTTGATGTCGGGACGCACTTTTTTCATCATATCGACAGCAGCTTTGATGTCATCAGGGTTTTCGCTGTTCGGGTCTTTGCCCAAATAATGCAAAGCCAAAGGAATCTGCTCGATGGCGCTGTCAAAATAGCTGATGCCGCAGGATTTCAGTTTTTGGGTGTATTCAGGGTTAAACACCAACTCCCATTCGTTTTCAGGCAGTTTGTCCGTACCCAAAGCCTTTTGAACCTGCTGCTTGTTAATCGCCAGCGTATTGATGCCCCAGAAATAAGGGACTGCATATTCGTTGCCCGGATCGACGGTTTCCATCATTTTCAGCAAATCAGGATCGATGTTGGCGTAATCGGGAATTTGCGATTTGTCGATTTTTTGATACGCGCCGGCTTTAATCTGGCGGCCGACATTGGCAATAGACGGAGCAACCAGATCATAACCCGACTTGCCGGTCAGCAGCTTGGCTTCCAGCGCTTCGTTGCTGTCGTAGTAATCGTAGCGGACGTTGATATGCGTATTTTTTTCAAACGCAGACAGCGTGGCCGGATCGACATAATCCGACCAGTTGTAGATATTGAGTTTATCCGTTTGAGAGGAAGAAGTTTGAGATGCGGAAGATTCTGCGGCGGTTTCTTTTCCACCGCTACACGCAGTCAAGACGAGGCTCAAGATTGCCGCCGCCATCAAAGATTTTTTCATGGTTTCAGACCTTTTGTTCGGGGGGTAAAAATATTGCAGCGGTGGCAGATGCCACTTACAAAAGGGAAACTGTGGGGGCGGCCGGCATGTGTCCTTTGCCCTTGATTCAGCAAGGTTTGCATTAAACGGCAAAAAGCTTTTGAATGCAAGACCTTAAAGCAGAAAAAATTTTCATTTTTCAGACGGCCTGAAGCTATGGTTTTATTCATAAACAACATTTTTTCTGAAACGGTTTCATGCCGTCTGGAAAAAACTGTGGGCTTATTCAGACGGCCTCAAGATTTGTCAAAACCGCCCAATTTGTGGGAAAATTGCACGATTGAATTTAATGAAGGGCGACACCGTGTTAGACAGAGAAGGCTATCGCCCCAATGTCGGTATTATCCTGATTAACGAACGTAACGAAGTCTTTTGGGGCAAACGCGTACGCGAACATTCATGGCAGTTTCCGCAAGGCGGCATCAAGCCGGGCGAAAGTCCTGAGACCGCCATGTACCGCGAATTGTACGAAGAAGTCGGCCTGTTGCCGCAACACATCAAAATCGTTGGCCGTACGCGCGACTGGTTGCGTTATGACGTTCCCAGCCACTGGGTGCGCCGCGAATGGCGCGGTTCGTATCGCGGACAAAAACAGATTTGGTATCTTTTGCGTTTGGTCGGCCGCGACAGCGACGTCAACCTCCGCGCCTGCCACCATCCTGAATTCGACGGCTGGCGCTGGCACCAATACTGGGCGCCGGTTGACGAAGTCATCGACTTCAAGCGCGGCGTGTATTTAGACGCATTGACCGAACTCTCCCGTTTCTTGCGCGGCATAGAAAGCTATGAAGACTTTATCCGTCGCAATCCAATAGAAAACCTATAACCCAAACGCTTTCAGGCCGTCTGAAAGCGTTGTTTTTCATCCTTTCAGACGGCCTTTACATTATTCCTATGGCTAAAAACAATCAATACAGCGAATCCAGCATTACCGTCCTCAAAGGCTTGGAGCCGGTCAAAGAACGTCCCGGCATGTACACTCGTACCGACAGCCCGACCCATATCTGTCAGGAAGTGATTGATAACGCGGCGGACGAGGCGTTGGGTGGTTTCGCTACTGAAATTGACGTACAAATTCATGAAGACGGTTCGCTTTCCGTGCGTGATAACGGCCGCGGCATTCCCGTCGGCCTGCACCCTGAAGAAGGCGTACCCGTAGTCGAACTCGTGTTCACCCGTCTGCACGCAGGCGGCAAGTTCAACAAAAAAGACGGCGGCAGCGCCTATGCCTTTTCAGGCGGTCTGCACGGTGTCGGCGTATCTGTTACTAATGCCCTTTCTACCCGCCTTGAAGTAACGGTCAAACGCGAAGGCAAAGTCCACCGCATCGTCTTTTCCGGTGGCGACGTCATTGAGCCATTGACTGAAGTGGGCAAATGCGCCGTCAAAGACAGCGGCACCGAAGTGCGCGTGTGGCCGGACGGCAAATATTTTGAAAGCCCGAATTACAGCATTCCCGAACTCGAACGCCTGTTGCGCGCCAAAGCAGTCTTACTGCCGGGCGTACGCGTTTCCCTGACTCGTCCGGTCAAAGGCGAAGGCGAAGACGAAGCACACACCCAAACTTGGCACTACCCGGACGGCTTGAAAAGCTATCTGACCGACCTCATTGCCGACGCGCAAGAAGCCGTGCCTATCTTCTCTTGTGAAAACTACATTTCAGACGGCCACAACGGCGATTTCAGCATTGGCGAAGGTGCCGCATTTGCCTTGACTTGGCTGGAAGAAGGCTCATGCGCCAACGAAAGCTATGTCAACCTCATCCCCACCCCACTGGGCGGCACACATGAAGCAGGCTTGAAACAAGCCGTGTTCAACGCAGTCAACAACTTCATCAATCTGCACAATCTCTTGCCTCGCGGAGTGAAAGTACAAAGCGACGACGTTTTCAGCAAAACCGCCTTCGTCCTCTCCGCCCGTGTCCTCGACCCTCAGTTCCAAGGTCAAACCAAAGACAAGCTGACCAACCGCGATGCACTGAAACTCGTTGCTACCGTATCGGGCGACCCTTTGGAATTGTGGCTGAACCAAAACGTGGACTTCGGCAAAAAAATCGCCGAACTCGCTATCCGTCAGGCACAAGCACGGATGCGTTCGGTTAAAAAGATTGAAAAGAAAAAAGGCAGCGGCGTCGCCGTCCTGCCCGGTAAGCTGACCGACTGCGAAAGTGAAGATATCCGCGAAAACGAACTTTTCCTCGTCGAAGGCGATTCCGCCGGCGGCTCAGCCAAACTTGCCCGCGACAAAGCCACGCAGGCCATCCTGCCCTTGCGCGGTAAAGTGCTTAACAGCTTTGAAGTCCACCCAGACCAACTCTTCGGTAACGCCGAAATCCATGATATTTCCGTCGCCATCGGTGTCGATCCGCACGGCATCAACGACAATCCCGATTTAAGCGGCCTGCGCTACGGCAAAATCGCCATCCTATCCGATGCCGACGTGGACGGCTCGCATATTCAAGTTTTGCTGTTGACCCTGTTCTACCGCCACTTCCAAAAACTGGTTGCCAACGGACATATCTACGTCGCCCAGCCGCCACTGTTCCGCGTCGATGTCAACGCACAAGGTAAGAGCAAACCCGCCCGCAAATTCTACGCCCTCGACCAAAACGAACTCGACAGCATTTTGGAGCGACTTCAAAAAGAAGGCGTTAAAGAAACTGCTTATTCCATCAGCCGTTTCAAAGGCTTGGGCGAGATGAACCCCGACCAGCTCAAAGACACCACCATGCACCCCGACACCCGCCGTCTGTTGCAGGTGCAAATCCCAGAAGGTGCAGATGACGAAACACGCGATATCTTCGTTAAACTGATGGGCAAAGGCGAAGCCGCCGCCCGCCGCGCATGGATGGAAAAAGAAGGCGATACGGTAGAATTGGATATTTAATCTATTGTTTCAATAGACTAAAGGCCGTCTGAAACTATTAAAGTTTCAGACGGCCTTTTTCAAAATCATCAGAATTTAAGGTTAAACAGTATTTCCATACCCCGTTACTTACCTATTTCTATTTTTGCAGCTTGATTGAGTTTTTAAAACAAATAAAAAAACACTGATATTATCAGTGCTTTTTAAATAATGGCGCGGCGGACGGGGCTCGAACCCGCGACCCCCGGCGTGACAGGCCGGTACTCTAACCAACTGAGCTACCACCGCGCATCCACTGTCAAAGACAATGAAAGAAAACTTGGTGGGTGATGACGGAGTCGAACCGCCGACATTCTGCTTGTAAGGCAGACGCTCTACCAACTGAGCTAATCACCCGATAAGCCGACATTAAATCAAAAAATCAGGCTACGCGCAAGGTTTTTATTTAAACAAAAATATATCCCATTGAAAGAATATAGAATATTTTATTTAACCGCAAAAATTACCGTTATACCGTTCCATCAATCAAAAATCAAATGCCCCAATTTGTCCGCTTTAGTATGCAGATAGCGTTCATTTTCCACATTTTCGCCGACATGCAATGCAATCCGTTCGACCACATTAATACCGGAATCTTTCAATGTTTGGATTTTTTCAGGATTATTGGTCAACAACTTGACCTCGCGAATATGCAGATAATCATAAATCTGCTTGGCCAAAGTAAAGTCGCGCGCATCAACAGGAAGGCCGAGCGCTACATTGGCCTCAACCGTATCCAAACCTTGATCTTGCAGACGATAAGCACGGATTTTGTTTATCAAACCAATGCCCCTGCCTTCTTGGCGCAAATATACGATAACGCCACGCCCTTCTTTCTGAACGGCCTGCATCGCCGCTTGAAGCTGAGGGCCGCAATCACATTTCACCGAAAATAAAGCATCGCCGGTCAAGCACTCGGAATGAATACGCGACAACACAGGCAGGCCGTCTGAAACATCGCCCATAGTCAATGCGACATGTTCCTGCCCGCCCTCTTCTTCGAAGCCGTGCATGGTAAATTCGCCCCATTCCGTAGGCAAACGGCATGACGCGACAAACTTCAACGCGTTACTCATTTTCCGCTTCCTCGTTTTCAGCTACGCCCAAGAGGTTTTTCAAAGGTTCTGCCAAGGCCAAGGCAAGGGCAATCCAAGCCACCAATACTTCATCGGGCGCGCCGTCTTTGACATCAAACTCGGCATGCACCACACCCAAAACCGCACCGCTGGGCATACAGACAGGAACAGAAATCTGACTCAAACCGGAATGATTGCGTTCGTTCGACAATTCACCAATTTCCTGCCAATACGCCACATTCTGACAAACATTCATCCAGCCGCTTTGAGCTGTACGCACAGCCAAAAAAGCCTGTCCGGCTTGCTCGTCGATTGGAATCACATTTTCCAACGGCACGCCCCAACGGCTCAGACGAACCAGCGACAACGCGCCATCTTTCGGAAACGCTGTATAAACCGCTGCGCTTTTCAAATGCTCAGTACGCTCGGCAACCGAATCCAAAGCCATAAAAATCTGTTTCAACAACAATTCATGTTCGGCATCAACATAATCCGCCAACTGCCAACTGTCTTCAGACGGCCACAAAATCGAACGCTCAACCGAAGCATTGCCCATTTTAATCACAGCCTGGGCAGTCAAATAAGCAACATGTATCTCATCCGCAGGCAATTTCAAACCTTGCGTCTGCAAAAAATCTTTAATCAATAAAGCAGGCATCTGCCCTTCCTCACCAATAGTAAAGTTGAGGCCGTCTGAAAACAAACCCTGCTTTCAGACGGCCGGAATAAACCATTATATAAGGGATAAACCGAAAAATTCAAGCAAACAAGACTTTGCGCTCCCATTAATCTTGTGTATAATCCACGGTTCAAATTAGTGCGGACGTGGCGAAATTGGTAGACGCACCAGATTTAGGTTCTGGCGCCGAGAGGTGTGAGAGTTCGAGTCTCTCCGTCCGCACCACACTCAAAATGAGCAGCTTTCGGGCTGCTTTTTTTACATCTATTCCACTATATACCCTATTCAAAATCAAAACTGCTTTTAATTTTTTGACCTTTGCAAAAAAGGGGTTTATTTGGGGATATAACAGACGTTCCCATTTTATCTTTCAGACGGCCTATCATTTATGTTGAATCCATCGCAAAAACTTGTCGAATTGGTCCGTATCCTTGAAGAACGTGCCTATATTTTTCCGGGAGATCCTATGCAGGCGACGGAAGCGTTGCGACATATTGACGGCGGCAATGAGGAAAAACTGATACGCCGTGCCCAAATTATTGACCGCGACCAGCATTTGAAATATGTGTTGCAACAGGTGGAGACAGGCTCGTTTTGGCTTTGGATTGTTGCGGCGACGTTGTTGTTTACGGTTGGTTTTTCCAGTACTTATCTGTTGATGGACAATCAGGGGCTGAACTTTTTTCTGGTATTGGCCGGGATTTTGGGCATGAATACAGTCATGCTGCTGGTGTGGCTGGCGACTTTATTCCTGCGTTTGAAAAATATGCACTTTATCAGCAGTCCGACAACTTGGTTCCGAGGTAAAGACCCGGTCAATCAGGCAATTTTGCGGCTTTATATGGACGAATGGCGCAAACCGCAAACGCGTTGGCTGATTGGCGCAACCTCACACAGTCTGTGGCTTTGTACGCTGTCGGGAATGTTGGTTTCTGTTTTGCTGCTGCTTTTGGTGCGTCAATATACGTTCAACTGGGAAAGTACGCTTTTAAGCAATACGGCATTGGTGAAAACGGTTGAGGCTTTGTCATGGCTGCCGGAACGTTTGGGCTTTCCTGTCCCCGACAGTCAGGCAGTAATTGCAGGCCGTCTGAACAATCATATCGAAGATGCACGCGCTTGGGCGGGTTTACTCATCGGCAGTATTATCTGCTATGGCATTCTGCCGCGCTTGCTTGCTTGGCTGGCTTGCAAGATTACTTTAAAAACCCTGCACGAACGTTTGGATTTGAATCAGCCCTACTATCAAAACATTCTCCGCACATGGCAAACGAAGATTGTTGATGCCGATGATTTTCAGGAAAACATCGTTCCCGTTTCATCTAAAATTACGCTGAATAATGCGCCTAAATGGGCTGTTACACTGGAAACGGAATGGCCTGAGCCGCTTTGGTTTTCCGGCGTTTTGGCTCAAGAATGGATAGACAAAGGCGTGGCCGCCGGCAGAAAAGATTTGGAACAATTAGAAGCCGAATTGAAACAAACTCCGGCGCAACTTCTCATCGGCGTACGCACGCAAACTGTTCCCGACCGCGGCATTTTGCGTCAAATCAGCCGCTTGGCCGAAGCTACGGACGGCGGCGTTATCATTCAGCTTTTGAATCAAGACAGTTTCTCTGAAGATTTGGATACCAAACTGGATTATTGGCGCGATGCGCTGGCAGAGAGAAACATTGCCTGGCTGGAGCCGACCCGTTTGGCACAAGAAAAACGGCAAAGCGCTATTTGACAGATAAACCGAAGGCCGTCTGAAAAGTTTTCAGACGACCTTTTATCGCAACTTGGAAGCTTGTTTTTAATATTGTCTTGCTGTCTTGATGATATAACCAATTTAAATTTAATCATTTCTTGACTATCCGTTATGTTTTCATTTTTTAACATAACTTAAAAAATAATTTCAAAAAAAAAAAAAAACTACTACATACTTGCACTGTCAATACAACAGCAAACGGATGAAAACGCTTGCTATTCTCTTTTCACCCCATTTTTCATTTTGGAGTGCTAATATGCAAACACTAAACATGGATGATTTACAACAAGTTTCCGGCGGTTTTAATCTCAGTCGAAGCGCGGTTTCAGGAGCCGGCCGCTGGGTTGGTGCCGGAGCAGGTGCTTTTGCCGGCGGCTTTACCGGAATGGCGTTAGGCGCGATTGCGGGACCGGGCGGTATGGCTGCCGGTGGTGCTATCGGAGCCAACGTAGGTAGAGTTTTAGGAGGCAGATTAGGTTCGTTTGTCGCCAGAAGATCGTTTGGCTATTAAATCATTGCCGATCAAACTCCGTATCCCGAAAATATTTACGGGATACGGATTCTTTATCAACAATACTGAAGGATAACGGCATGAAAAATTTTTGGGAAAATTATAAGAAAAACTTGCAGTTGCTCGCAACTTTTGCCAAAAAATATTGGAAGGTCCTACTGGTCATCAGCTTCGCTGTAAACTTTATTGTCATCGGGGTGAACACTATCTTGAGTCTCTATGTGATCAATCCGAAATATTTTTTAGGGGAAGAATATTTCCTTTCAGAAATTATCGAAAGCCTCGTCGCAGTAAGCTTGATGATATGGACATTCCTGAAATATATTCAGTACAAACAGAAAGATGCTTCTTCGAAAGATTCTTCTTCAAATTAAATACGGAACAATCCCAAACTTTATAAGAAGGATAAGGGCATGAAAAGTTTTTGGGAAAATTATAAGAAAAACCTGAAGTTGCTCGCAAGTTTCAGCAAACAATACTGGAAGGCATTGCTGATTATGTGCTTTGCGGCCAGCTTTACTGTTCTCCTTGCGAACTTGATTTTAAGCCTTATCATCAATCCGAAGTATTTCTTTGGAGTAGACCGTTTTCTTCCCGACTGGGTCGAAGTGTTAATTATGTGTACCCTGGTTGAGCTGATGTTCTTGAAATACATAAAATCCAAAAAGAAAAAATCGCTTCCAGAATAGGTACAAACAGATTAGCCCAACCTTTTCTTTTCAATGGGTTATATCTTTTTCCTGTCTGTCAAAATTTCTAAAACCAAGGTCGTCTGAAAAGCTTTCAGATGACCTTTTACTATGAATAATTCAAATAAAAAGCGCGAACCTTTCGATTCGCGCTTTTTTCAGACGGCATCAATTATTTTTTGTCGTCTTTTACTTCTTCAAAGTCGGCATCTACGATGTCGTCGTCTTTCTTAGCAGAAGACTCGGCTTGTGCGCCCTCACCTGCTTGTGCTTCGGCTTGCGCTTGCGCGTAAACCATTTCGCCCAATTTTTGGCTGGCTGCGCCCAAAGCCTCGGCTTTGGCATCGATAGCGGCTTTGTCGTCGCCTTTAACTACTTCTTCAGCTTCTTTCAACGCAGCTTCGATTTTTTCTTTCTCGGCAGCGTTGAGTTTGTCGCCGTAGTCAGCCAGAGATTTTTTCACAGAGTGAATCAGAGCTTCAGCTTGGTTGCGGGAAGCGACCAATTCAGTCAGTTTTTTATCTTCTTCAGCATTGGCTTCGGCATCTTTCACCATGCGTTCGATTTCTTCTTCGCTCAAACCTGAAGAACCTTGGATGGTGATGTTTGCGGCTTTGCCGGTGCCTTTGTCTTTGGCAGAAACGTGCAAGATACCGTTGGCGTCGATATCGAAAGTAACTTCAATTTGTGGCATACCTCGTGGTGCAGGTGCGATGTCGGTCAAGTTGAACTGACCCAAAGATTTGTTGGCAGAAGCACGTTCGCGTTCGCCTTGCAGCACATGGATGGTCACTGCGCTTTGGTTGTCTTCGGCAGTAGAGAACACTTGAGACGCTTTAGTCGGAATAGTAGTGTTCTTTTGAATCAGCTTGGTCATCACGCCGCCCATGGTTTCGATACCCAAAGACAGAGGAGTCACGTCCAGCAACAATACGTCGCTACGGCCGCCGCTCAATACTTCGCCTTGAATCGCTGCACCTACGGCAACAGCTTCGTCAGGGTTCACGTCTTTACGAGGCTCTTTACCGAAGAAGGCTTTAACGGCTTCTTGTACTTTCGGCATACGGCTTTGACCGCCGACCAAAATCACGTCGTCGATGTCGCTGGTGCTCAAGCCGGCATCTTTCAATGCGATTTTACAAGGCTCAATAGAACGTTGGATCAAATCTTCAACCAGGCTTTCAAATTTGGCACGGGTAATTTTCATGGCCAAGTGTTTAGGACCGGTTGCGTCCATAGTGATGTATGGCAGGTTGATTTCAGTTTGCTGACCGCTGGACAATTCGATTTTGGCTTTTTCAGCAGCTTCTTTCAGACGTTGCAGAGCCATTACGTCTTGTTTCAAATCAATGCCTTGTTCTTTTTTGAACTCGTCAATGATGTAGTCGATCAAGCGTTGGTCGAAGTCTTCACCGCCCAAGAAAGTATCGCCGTTGGTAGCCAATACTTCAAATTGTTTGTCGCCGTCGAGGTTGGCGATTTCGATGATGGAGATATCGAAAGTACCGCCACCCAAGTCATATACGGCTACTTTGCGGTCTTTGTTGTCGCCTTTGTCCATACCGAATGCCAAAGCGGCTGCGGTTGGTTCGTTGATGATACGTTTTACTTCCAAACCTGCGATACGGCCTGCGTCTTTAGTCGCTTGACGTTGGCTGTCGTTGAAGTAGGCCGGAACGGTAATCACGGCTTCGGTGACTTTCTCGCCCAAGTAAGCTTCGGCAGCCTCTTTCATTTTACGCAAAACTTCTGCGGAAATTTGAGGAGGAGACAGCTCTTTGCCTTGTGCTTTCACCCATGCATCGCCGTTGTTGGCTTTGATAATTTCGAAAGGCATAGATTCGATGTCGCGTTGAACTTCTTTGTCTTCAAATTTGTGGCCGATCAAACGTTTGGCGGCGTAAATAGTGTTTTTAGCGTTGGTTACCGCTTGGCGTTTGGCAGGCGCGCCAACGAGGATTTCGCCGCCGTCCAAATAAGCGATAACGGAAGGAGTGGTGCGTGCACCTTCTGCATTTTCGATCACTTTGGTTTGACCGTTTTCAGAAATGGCCAAACAAGAGTTGGTTGTACCTAAGTCAATACCGATTACTTTTGCCATATTATGTTGCTCCTAATAAATAAACTTTTCTAAATTAATAATCCTGTGGAACATTTCGTTCCGATGGCTTGTAAATAAGGTTGCTTCATTTTTTTTCAAGGCTTAATTTGAATTTTTTTTTAAATTAAATTCAAGTACTTGATTTATTTATCCACAAGCCGTTTATTCTTTTCTCAGACGGCCGGTTTTAATTTTCCGATTCCGGTTTATCGGAATGATTTTCCAATAGCGGAATATCGGGTTTTGAAACCGGATAAGGCCGTCTGAAGATTTTATGCTTGATAAACTTTATCAAGCGGTGCCTTCAATCTTCTTTTTTCGCCACGACAACCATCGCAGGACGCAGCACGCGGTCGGCCAATGTATAGCCTTTTTTCATCACGCTGACGATGGTATTCGGCTCTTGCTCGCTGACGACTGCCTGCATCGCTTGATGTTGGTGCGGATCGAGTTTGTCGCCCGGCTGCGGGTTGATTTCTTTAATGTGTGTGGCATCAAATGCTTTTTGCAGCTCGTTCAAAGTCATTTGCACGCCCATTTTCAGCGCATCGAAATTGCCGCTTTGGTCCAGCAGCGCCATTTCGAGATAATCTTTAACCGGCAACATTTCTGCTGCAAATTTTTGTCCGGCGAATTTATGGGTATCGGCGATTTCCTGCTGATGGCGGCGGCGCAGGTTTTGCTCGTTTGCCAAACCGCGCAATTCGCTGTCTTTGAGCTGGCCTTCCAACTCGGCGACACGCGCCTGAAGCTCTTCGTAAGTCGGTTCTGCTTGTTCGGTTTCAACGGTTTCGGCAGTTTCTACGGCTGCCGCTTCTTCTGCTTCGTGTTGATGTTGTTCGTTATGCTCCGTCATTTCTGACATCCTTTTAGCGTGTTGATATTCGATGTTTCATATATAAGGCCGTCTGAAAAAACTTCAAGCATTTGAATACCGATTATCAAATGCCTTGTTAAAAGACGTTGGAAAACGGTAAGATAGCCATCTGATTTTATTCTTCAGACGGCCTCGAATATGAAAAAAGACCATTTGAATTCAACCGATTTTAATCTGTGGCACACCATTCGCGAAGAAACCGAAGCGGCCGCCGCAGCCGAACCGATGCTGGCAAGCTTCCTACATCAAACCGTGTTGCGCCACGATTCGCTCGATTCGGTACTTGCCTACCATCTTTCCAGCAAGCTCGGCAGCCCGATTATGGACGTGCGCGCGCTGTTTGAAATTTATCAGCAGGCTTTGAGCGTGGATACCCGTATCAGCAAATGTGTCGAGGCCGACTTGAAAGCCATTTATGAACGCGATCCGGCTTGTGATGAATATTCGCTGCCGCTGTTGTATTTCAAAGGCTTCCACGCCGTACAGGCACACCGCATCAACCACTGGCTCTATCAAAACGGCCGTAAAACGCTGGCGTATTTCCTGCAAAACCGCATGTCGGAAGTCTTCGGTGTTGACATTCACCCAGCCGCCCGTTTCGGTCACGGTTTGATGCTCGACCATGCCACCGGTTTTGTGGCCGGCGAAACCGCCGTCTTGGGCAACAATATTTCCATCCTCCACGGCGTAACGCTGGGCGGTTCGGGCAAAGAAAGCGGCGACCGCCACCCGAAAATCGGCAATGGCGTGATGATTGGTGCGAATGCTTCGATTCTGGGCAACATCCGCATCGGCGAAAATGCCAAAATCGGCGCAGGCAGCGTGGTGGTTGCCGACGTACCGTCTTCGATTACCGTTGTCGGCGTACCCGCCAAACCGGTTGGCCGCTCGTCCAAAACCCCATCTGCCGATATGGATCAAAGCATTCAATTATCATCTACGGATTTTGTGATTTAAGCAATCTGCCATTAAAAATGGCCGTCTGAAAAAACAAATCTTTCAGACGGCCTTTTATGATTTAAATCTTGGTATTAATCGCGTTTGCGCAAGGCTTCCAAGTGCATTTTAACCTGCTTGACTTTCTCTTCGGTAAACAGGTTGGCAATGTTTTTCCAAATGCTGTGATAACCGTAAGGACCATGTTGCATTTCGGCTTTTGCCTCCTCCACCGACCAGCCTTGATAAATAATGCGGTACATTCCGGCAATCAAACCGGTACGGTCCGCGCCGTGATAACAATGGATAAGTACCGCGCCGTTTTGCTGTTGTTTTTCAATCAGGTATAAGATTTCCGCAATCTCTTTCGGCTTAATGCTCCATGACAGCAACGGACGGTTTAGCAAGGTCAAACCATGCTCTTTCAAATGGTCGTCATCGTTGCGGTCGAAAAAGCGCAGGTTGATCACGCTTTGAATGCCCAGCTTGACAATGGCTTCGCCATCTTCGGCAACAGGCTGCTCGCTGCGATAAAGCTTGTCGTCGATACGATAAAGGTTGGCATCGTGTTTGACGGGCGTTGCCCAACGTGCGGACTGAACGGCTTTGTTGCCGTTATCCGGCGGCGCGGACGAGCAAGCGATGGGCAAGCCGGAAGCGAGAAGGCACAATAAAAGACGGCGCATAAAATTCCTGTATGAAAATCAATTGGAAATCAAAATATCATGCGATTCTATCAAAACCCGTTCGGATATTCTATCCGCGCAAACCGCGTTACAATAAAGCCTCTTTTTTCAGACGGCCTTTCATCATGACCTGCCTTGCTTGGAACACCACGCCTTCCCTTGCTGCCCTTTGCCGCGCCATCGAACAACATACCGCGCCGCTTTATTTGATTGTCTGCCTGCCTGAAAACCATATTCCCAATTTTCCGCTGTCAAATCATCCCTCCGAGCTTGAAGGCCGTCTGAACAACCGTCTCCCTCAAGCCGTGAAATGCCTTCAGTTCAACAGCGTCAATGTTTTAGAAAACCTATTGCCTGATGTGCATCTCTGGCTGGTTCCGCCACACCGCGCCGACCGCTTACATGAACATTTCCATCATATAGAATGGCAAACCGAAGCCATACCCCAATCCGCACCAACTCCCCTAAAACCTTGGTTCAGACGGCCTAAACATCAAGCCGCGCCCGAACACGTCCTGATTATCGGCGCAGGCATTGCCGGCGCGGCAACCGCGCGCAAACTGGCGGAGCACGGCGTACGCGTTACGGTTTTGGAGGCAAGCAAAGCGGCGCAGGCAGGCAGCGGCAACCGCCAAGGCTTGCTCTACGCCAAAATCTCGCCACACGATACCGAACAAACCGAGCTGCTGCTGACAGGCTACGGCTACACGCGCCGATTGTTGGAAGACTTGCTGCCTGATTCCGACGTATGGGGCGGCGACGGCGTATTGCATTTGAATTTTGACGACAGCGAACGCAAACGCAATCAAGCCTTGGGTTTGCAACACCAGCATAAACACCTCTACCGCAGTGTATCTGCCGAAGAGGCTGCGCACATTGCAGGCATAGACGTATTTTCAGACGGCCTTTACTGGCCGCAAGGCGTATGGCTGAATCCGCCCACTGTCGTGCATGCCTTATTGAATCATCCGCTGATTGAGTTGCACGAACACTCGCCGCTGACCGCCGTATCGCATGACGGTACACAATGGACGGTACACACGCCGGACGCGCATTTCAATGCCAGCCATATCGTTTACTGTATGGGCGCGCACAGCCCGACTGCCGCCGACACCAACGTCTCCGCCCTGCCTTTCCGCCAAATCCGCGGTCAAACCGGTGTTGTGTCCGCCAGCCCGTTTTCACAAAAACTGCGTTGCGCCATTTCCGGCGAAAGCTACATCAGTCCGAGCTGGCAAGGCCGCCACTGCTACGGCGCGACATTTGTCCTCAATAGCAACGATGAAACTTGGTATCCGCACGAAGAAACCGAAAACCGCGCCGCTCTGCAACAGCTCAATCCCCCATTGGCACAATCCCTATTTGAGCAAGATTCGTTTCCAGACGGCCTTCAAGACACACAAGGCCATGCCGCCCTGCGTTGCGACAGCCCCGACCACTTGCCCGTTGTCGGCGCACTCGGCGACATCGCCGCCATGCAGTCCGCCTACGCCAAGCTGGCATTGGACAAAAACTACCGCCTCGACAGTATCCCCTGCCCTTACCTGCCCAATGCCTACATCAATACGGCACACAGCACGCGCGGCCTGGCAACAGCCCCCATCTGCGCCGCCGCCATTGCTGCTGAAATACTCGGCTTACCGCATCCTCTATCACAAAGGCTGAGAACCGCGCTGCACCCCAACCGCGCCATCATCCGCGCGATTGTTCGGCAGCAGCCGTTGTTATCCGTTTAAAATTTTCGTTTTAAATAAAAAAGGCCGTCTGAAAGTCATCAAAACTTTCAGACGGCCTTTAGCTATCCGTTAACTGCTTAGAATTTCCATTCCAGCGATACAGCGTAATTGCGGCCTGGGGCGCGATAGCGGTCTAAGCCTTTGCCATCGCGGTCAACCCCGTTGGTGGTGCTGTAGCTGTACCAACCTTCCTTTCTGTTCTAATTACCTTAGAACTTAGCTTCAAGTGTAAAGTTGTAACTTCTTCCTGGTGAAGAGAAACGCTCTATACCTGCATGTGTCTTATTATCAACACGATTAACTGTACCAAATTCGCGGATGCTGCGCAGCGATTCCCAAGTATAGTATTTTTTGTTGCCGATGTTGTACGCACCGGCGCGCAGGGTGAAGTATTTGCCCAAGTTGACGTAGCCTGTCAGGTCGAAAAGCGTATAGGCTTTGCTGTGCTTGGCAAATGGCCATGGGTTGTTCAAATCATCACTGCTGTGAACGGTGTCAGACGGTTTTTTAGCTGCGGTGTGTGTCAGGTACGCATTGATACCCCAGCGTTTGGAGGGAGCATCGTAGCCCAAATTGTAAACGGCAGACCACGGGGAAAGGGCGTTAATCGGGGTTTCCTGTCCGTTGGTTTGTTTGGCTTTGCCTTTGATGTAGCTGACATTAACACCTGCGTGCGTGCCTTGCGGCAAACCGATGCTGTCAAGGTTCCATGTGCCGTTAAATTCCAAACCTTTCACCCATGCGGAGGAACGGTTTTGGTTTTGCCAAACGGGTGAGCTGACCAATGCGGTACCGTCGGAAATCGGTGCATAATTAGGGCTGTTGGGGTTGTCTGAGGACACGCCCATGTAGGTCAGTTCGATAAAGTTGCGGTAGCGGGTTTGGAAGCCGGAGAGTTTAAAGTTTCCGGCTTTGCCACTGCCGGCAAGTCCCAGTTCGAAGTTTTTGGCGGTTTCTGCCTTAAGGTTAGGGTTTGCTTTAAGGTAGAAGTCAGGATGCGGGAACAATAGCCAGGTTTCGTCTGAAGTCGGCGCGCGGAAGCCAGTGCTATATTTTGCCAAAAGATTCAGACGCGGCGTGAATTTCCAGTCTAATCCTAAACCGTAGCTGAAACCGCTGTGTTTACGCTCGCTGCCAAGATAGGGGATTTGACCGCGGATGGCAGGGGTATAGTTGGGGTTGTCCTTGGCTTTGCTGCTGCTGTTGTCGTAGCGAACCCCGGCATTGAGGCGGTATTGGCTGCTGTCGCCGAATTGGAAGGTGTTGTTCCAGTAGGCAAAACGGTTTTTGGACGAGCTTTCGACCAGCATAGTCAATTCTTGGTTGTTGGACGTTTGGTATTTCGGGTCATATAGGCGTACCCAATAGCTATGGTCGCTATTACCGTTATCGTTTTTGGAGCCACCTAATCCGTATTGCATTGCCCATACCGATTTGGAGAAGTCGATTTGTTTTTCGGCATCGGCACCGAATTGGGTATTTTTTTGACGGATGTTGCGGAACATATGGTACACGTCGCTGTTGACACCGTTACGGCCATAATCCGTCGGCAAGTCCCAGGTCCAAGTGCTCATGTCGATGGTTTGACGGTCGTAACGCAGGTTGAGGTTGTCCCATGGTCCTTTGTCAAGTTGGTTTTTGTATTCGAAACCGATGCGTTTGCGGTAGGAAATATCTTGACGGGAACGGGTGTCGCCCAGTGCGTCGCCTTTCCAGTCTGCCGCCCACATATTGGACAATTCAATCGTCGTGCGGTCGGTGCGTGAATCTTCGTAAATCCAGCCGATACGGTTTTTATCGTTGAAGTTGTAACCCAGTTTGAACAGGGTGCTTTTGTTTTCCCAGTCTTGAGGGTCAGGTTTGCTGCGCGCTACACCGCGGCTGCCGTAGTTGGTCATACCAGCATTCGGACTCCAGCTTTGTTTGTTGTCAGTGATGACGGTATCGGCAGCGTCGCTGTTGTTTTTGGTTTCTTTACCGAAACGGCGGGTGTAGACCATCAATGCGTCCAGACCCAACCAGGTTCCTGCGGCGGTTATGCTGCTGAATTTTTGGCTGTTGCGTCCGATATAGCCGCCTTTAATGCCTAAGTGGTAGGGTTTTTCTTCGGAAACATAGTCGCTTGCGGATTTGGTTTTGTAGTTGACGGCACCGCCCAATGCGCCGCTGCCGGATTTAAGCGAGTCCGCGCCTTTGTTAAGGGTTACTTCCGAAAAGTTTTCGGGTTCGGAAGTGTTGCGGTTTGCATTGAAGTTGCCGTATGCACCGAACAACTCTTGAAACGCTTCAGACGACCTGCTTTCTGCTTGTGCCAGTCCGTCCACGTTGATGGCAACGCGGTCTTTATCGACACCGCGTATGGTAAAGCCGTTGGAACCGGAACGTCCGCCTTCAACGACGCTGATGCCCGGATCGTAACGCACCAAGTCGCTTTCATCGGAGACCATTTGTTTATCCAAAACCTGACGGCGGATTTTCTCTTCACCGAGTTTTTGTACTTTGCGGCCGCCAATGACTTTGACTTCATTCAACTCCTGATAAGCTTGAGGAATAGGATCGGCCGCTAAGGCAGGGAAAGTTTGGCTGACAATAGCTGCCAGCAGTACAGGTTTAAAATGGAAGGACATTTTTTGCCTCTTAATATATATTGATTATCTATTATGGAATGCTTGATGTGCGGTTACTTGCTGACAGGTGTCAAACTTGTATCCGTCGTATTGCGGTCGTCATCATTCTTCACGCCGCCGAACACGGTATCCAACGATTTATCGGCATCAAAGGTAACTTTACCGCCTATACTGACTTCTGTTTTATCGCCGTTAAATTGACCAAAGAATTTCCCTTCGACTTTGCCGTTTTTACCATCGGATTCGGCAGTGCCTGAGAAATCAACGCCGTTGATGCCTACATCTTTCATCACAACGTCCGGACCGTAATCAGCATTACCTAAAATCGTGCCGCCGAGTTTGTTGGTGTTGAAATTGGCTGTCAGCAATGAAAGTTTGGGCGTGTTTTTTTCAGACGACCCGGAGGATTTGCCCGGATCGTAGGTTGAGGTAACGATATTGCCGTTGCGGACGCGGACAGCCCAAACTTCGTATGTAGTCTTGCCTTTTGCCACTGTACTGTCTGACGGAGTGTAATAAGACGGTTTCGCCGTTCCGACGGGTTTGCCGCCGATAAACAGGTCTGCCGTGCCGTCTGCATTTATCCATGCGCCGAATTTGAGGTGGTCCTGTTTGGTTGCCGGTGCATAGGTGAATTGTCCCGAACTACTGCAACAGACAAACAGTTTGCCACCTTCAGATAAAGGTTGTCCTTCATGGCGTGTACGAAGGGCATAAGACGGGCTGGAATATGATGGGACAATCGGATCAGAATATGAACTAATATTGTAATAGTTACCAGAAGGGGTTTGATAGACATATTGTTTATCGGTATAGCTGTAGCCCCATGATGTTTTCACTTCGAGTTCCGCTTCACGCAGACTGCCGCCTTTACCGGAAAGGGTATTAATGGTCTTTACTGCATTGCTTTCATCGCTCAGCTTAACATTGGCAATAGGTTGCGCTGTCGGAATAGCAACGGGAACTTTGGGTTCAGATGCACCTCCACCTGCACATGCAGTCAAAATAAAGGTAGTTGCAATAGGCACTATAAATACATTAATTTTCATAACCAATCTCTCTAAAATACAAGCTTCTCAGATACAATAATGATAAGTATTACTAATAATATGCAATATTGTGTAACAAATATTTTATTTTAGCAATACCAATATTTTTTCTATCAGTAGTTAGGGTGAATCTTTATGCTATCCCCTCTCTGTTAAATATATTTACGTAATTTATAATCCTATAAAAATAAATAAGTTATATTTATTTCGTAAATTTGCCGTTATAATGATAAATCTAAATACGAATCTGTATTTTTTATGCAAAAATAAAATCACCTGAGATGTTTCAGGCAGTTTTATGATAAGAGCAAATCCCTTATTAGAAACGATTTGCCCTCAGATATACATATATTTCGGATGACTTTAAATGCTAAAAATAAAACAAAAAATTGTCTCAGCTTCTTTGTGCTACCTATTGCCGTCAGCAGCCTTTGCTGAATTTCCCGAAGAGGGTGTTCGGCAGAATATTTCTTCTCAGAATACTGCTGTACAAGTACAACAGAAACAATGGTTAGATATTCTATCTGAGGAGGAAAGGTCGCCTGAAAAGAATGAGAATATAGGCAGGCCAACTCTGGTTAACGATGATTTTTTAGCGGCAAACCCGCATATTCTTGAAGACGCACTGGTTCAAGCACTTAACAGCAATAGCGCAGACCTAGTTTCCTCGCTTGTCGCCCTTTACCGTAAACAGCCCAACCACAATCCCAAACTGATTGCGCGTACCGATGCTTTGCTGGCAAAGCTGAAAGGACGGACTTCCGAAGCGGTCGAACGTTATCGTACCCTTTATGAATCTGACGTTTCAGACGACCGTATATTGTTGGATTTGGCAGCAGCAGAGTTTCAGGACTATCGCTTGGGTGAGGCAACGATGCATTTTCGCCATGCCGCGCAACGCGATATACCCACCCCCGTTTTGGAAAATGTCAAACGTTTTCAAGAAGCCGTCAAACGGCAGACAGAATGGAAATGGTCTGGCGGAATTAGCCCTGTGCATAACGATAATGCCAACAACGCTGCTCCGCGTTATTGCATCGAAACAAAGGGGCAAAACGCATGCAGTGTTACCCTACCTGTCAGTGCCAACGGCTTGAATTACGAATTGAACACCGAAAAACTTACCCCATTGTATGGGCATCACGCCATCAAATTCCGCGCCAACCTCAGCGGCACAAGCTATTTTTTCGACCGCCAATCGGCTTACGACGATGCGTTCGGCAGGGCTTATTTGGGCTGGCAACGCAAGGACGGCAAACAAACCGTCAGCGTTTTACCGTTTTATCAGGCACAGTTGGCAGGCAGCAGCGAGTTTGACAGCAAAAAAGAAAATAACCGCCGCGTTGCACCTTATATGCTGGCTCACGGAGTTGGCGTACAACTTTCGCATATGGTCAATCTCGGCAATGCGACTCAACTTTACTACTCACTGGAACGCTACCGCCAAAACTATCGGGAAACTGATCGTGCACTGCGCAATGATGGTTGGCACGACAGTACTTATCTTTCCCTGGCTCGCCGTTTTGGCAACACGACTCTGTTCGGCGGTTGGCAATACAACCGCTTTGTTCCTGAAAACAAAAACATACACAATATTGAGAACAATGCAGCCTACCACCGCAACGGTTTCAATATAGGTTGGATACAGCAATGGCAGGTTTTAGGTGGGCTTAACAGCAGACTTACCGCTTCATTTGCCAACCGTCGCTATAAAGGCATTATGGCATTCGGCACGGAGCCGCAACGCAATCGGGAGCGCGCGCTCTCTATCAATCTTAGTCACAACAAATTATCTTATAAAGGCATTACCCCTACTTTGAATTATAGTTATAGTCACACCCGTAGCAATGCACCCTATGCAATGCGTAATATTCATCAATGGTCATTAGGTGGTGAATGGAATTTTTAAAAGAGAATCAAATCTGAGTAGGTATAAGACAGCAACCCGTTCAAACAAAACTTTGTAGTGTAATTAAAGGTCTCTGCAAACATCTACGCCGAGACCTTGTCTGTTTGATTTAATTATTTTTTAGAGTCTGTGCGGTGTCATACCTTCAGGTGCTTCCGCACCTTCCGGCAAACCGAAGGTTTCACGCAGAATCACTTTATAGAATTCAAAAGCTTCGCGCGCGCCTTGAATGGCTTCCGCTTCAGCTTCCGGAGTCAAGTTCAAAGCATTCAGATGCTCGACAAAAGCGCGCCAGTGTTTGCCGCGGCCGTTCGGATGAGGAGCCAGGTGGCGTGCGCCAAATTCGCCGGTGTATTCGAGTTTTTGAGCGTGTTTGAACAAGAATGCCGCGCCCAAATTAGAACCTTCGGCACAATACAGCCAGCCGATGGCTTTATTACCGGTTTCGTGTGGCAATTCTTTGTCAAATTTGTAAGGCTCTTCGCCCAAGTCTTTCAAGTCTTGAGTCACGGCGTCGTAACGCGCCATGTATTCAAGCTCTGGAATGGCTTTGTTCAATTCGGCATCTTTATAGATGTGGTCGACGGCCTTATGGAAAACAGATTGAAGTTTCAAGAATTTGATGTAGTTGTCTTTGCTGGAAAAAGGCTGAACGGACATAACCAAGTTATCAACGCTGTCGTGCGTTGTCGTGGTTTGCTCTTTCAAGTGTTTGGCGAAAGTCAGTTCTTGGGTCTCACTCATGATGTTTCCTTCAAATAAGGGACAAATGATTTCAGACGGCCTTTATGGTTAAAAATACCGTCTAATTTAAAAAGAATCGTTTTAAAAACAAAGAAGATAACTTTTAACCTGCTTCAGATTCGTTGACCGCGTACCTTCCACAAATTTACAAGGCTCATCGTGTTTTAAGGAATAAGAATATATATTATTTTTATCCTAATGGAAATAAACCAAACTAAGACCTATTAATAAAATTTAACAGCCCATAGCAATAACCTTCTGAAGTTTTTTCAAACTTTTCAGACGGCCCAAACCTTATTAAGCAACCGCCATTCAATCCAATATCAACCTAAATTTGGGCTATCCTTCTGTTTTCCTTTATAATGCGACACTCTTTGCACCTTCTTTATCCCCTGCCGAACCATGAAACGGATTCCTGCCTACCATCGCTGGTGGCGCTACAAGTCTTATCTTCCTGATGCGACGCTGCCTGCACATACGGTGGAATGCCCGGATTGCGGCTGCCGTATGGATATTCCGCGCCTGCGTCAGGGACAGGAAGCGCATTGTCCGGTGTGCAACCATGAAATTGTGGAGGTGGAAAACAATCCGTATATCGCGCCAATTGCCTATGCGCTGACAACCTTGATTCTAATGGCGTTCGCGTACAATATGGTGTATATCCGCGTGGATTTGTTCGGCGTGACATCGATTTTGTCGTTGCCGCAAATGATGCGGCTTTTGATTTCGCTGGATTACGGTTTTCTGGCGGAAGTGATGTTTATCCTCACCTTCGGCGCGCCCTTACTGTTTTTGCTGCTCTGCCTTTATGTTTATACTGCCTTGATACGCGAAAGAGCCTACCCTGCGCTGCGCTTTGCAACGCGCGTATTAGTACGGCTGCGCCATTGGATTATGGTGGATGTGTTTTTTATTTCCACTTTGGTGGCGTATATCAAGCTCTCGTCCGTTGCTACAGTAGAGTTCGGCTCGGCGTTTTATCTGATGTTTCCGTTGTCGGTCATGCTGATTCGGACTTCGGTATCGATTCCGCAGCATTGGGTTTATTATAAGATTCACCGTTTAACCGGCGGCCATGCGGTTCAGACGGCCACTGAAGACAAAATCTGTTGCAGCCGCTGCCTGTATTTCCGCGATAAAGACGAGCAGCCTTGCGGCGTTTGCGGTGCGGACTTATACCGTCGCCGCCCGAAAAGCCTGAGCATTTCGCTGGCGTTTTTAGTCGCGGCGTTTATCCTGTATTTCCCTGCCAACATCCTGCCGATTATGATTTCGTCCAACCCGACGGCTTTGGAGATCAATACGATTTTCAACGGCATTGTTTATATGTGGGACGACGGCGACCGATTGATTGCCGTGATTATCTTTAGTGCCAGTATTATGGTGCCGGTTTTGAAGATTATTGCGATGGCGGTTTTGATTTATTCCGCATACTTTAAACCTGTGATGAGCGCGGACAAAATGTCGGTTTTGTATCGGATTACCGAATCCATCGGCCGCTGGTCGATGATTGATATTTTTGTGATTATTATTTTGATGAGTTCGTTCCACACCAATATGGCGCGCGTCGTGCCGGGTGGTGCGGCGATTTACTTCTGCCTGGTCGTTATTTTGACCATGCTTTCGGCCTATTATTTCGATCCCCGTCTGATTTGGGACAAGCAACAGCAGCTTTCAGACGGCCTTGATTCTGACCAGACCTTAACACAATGAAAAAACACGATTCTTCACCCAATTATCACGCCCCAGCGCGTGTCAAGAAAACCAATGTCTTCACGTCTGTCGTGTGGCTGATTCCGCTGATTGCACTGATTGCTGGCGGCTGGCTTTTGATTAAAGACATCCGCAACCGCGGCCCTGTCGTTACGCTGTTGATGGACAGCGCCGAAGGCATCGAAGTCAACAACACCATTATTAAAGTGTTAAACGTCGATGTCGGACACGTTACCCGCATCAAATTGCGCGACGACCAAAAAGGCGTGGAAGTTACTGCCCAACTCAGTGCCGACGCCAAAGACCTTATCCGCAGTGATACCCAATTTTGGGTGGTCAAACCGCGTATCGACCAAAGCGGCGTTACCGGCTTGGGAACCTTGCTTTCCGGCTCATATATTGCATTTACACCGGGTAAAAGCCAAGAAACCAAAGATGTATTTGTCGTCCAAGATATTCCTCCGATTGCCGCTATCGGTCAAAGCGGCCTGCGCCTGAATTTGATCGGCAAAAATGACCGTATCCTCAACGTCAGCAGCCCGGTTTTATATGAAAACTTTATGGTCGGCCAAGTAGAAAGCGCGCATTTCGACCCGTCTGACCAAAGCGTGCATTACACCATCTTCATCCAAAGCCCCAACGACAAACTGATTAATTCCGCCAGCCGTTTTTGGCTGGAAAGCGGCATTAATATCGAAACCACAGGCAGCGGTGTCAAACTCAATTCCGCCCCTCTGCCTGCCCTGCTGTCCGGCGCGATTTCCTTTGACTCTCCTAAAACAAGCGACAGCAAGAACGTCAAAAGCGAAGACAACTTCACGCTTTATGACAGCCGCAGCGAAGTCGCCAACCTGCCTGACGACCGCTCGCTGTATTACACTGCGTTTTTCAAACAATCCGTACGCGGCCTGACTGCCGGTTCGCCTGTCGAATACAAAGGCCTGAATGTCGGCGTGGTTTCCGATGTCCCTTATTTCGACCGCAACGACAGCCTGCATTTGTTTGAAAACGGTTGGATTCCCGTACGTATCCGCATCGAGCCTTCCCGTTTGGAAATCAATGCCGACGAGCAAAGCAAAGAACATTGGAAACAACAATTTCAGACGGCCTTAAACAAAGGCCTGACTGCCACCATCTCCAGCAACAACCTGTTGACCGGAAGCAAAATGATTGAGTTGAACGATCAGCCTTCCGCCTCGCCTAAGCTGCGACCGCATACCGTTTATGCAGGCGATACCGTTATCGCAACCCAAGGCGGCGGTTTGGACGATTTGCAGGCAAAAGTGGCCAACTTGTTAGACAAGTTCAATAACCTGCCATTGGATAAAACCGTTGCCGGCTTGAACGGTTCGCTTACCGAGCTCAAGTCTACACTCAAATCTGCCAATGCCGCCCTAAGCTCCATCGACAAACTGGTCGGCAAACCGCAGACACAAAACATTCCGAACGAGCTGAACCAAACCCTGAAAGAATTGCGTCAAACCCTGCAAGGCGTATCGCCTCAATCGCCTATCTATGGCGACGTACAAAATACGCTGCAAAGTTTGGACAAAACCTTAAAAGACGTTCAACCCGTGATTAATACTTTGAAAGAAAAACCCAACGCGCTGATTTTCAACAGCAGCAGCAAAGACCCTATCCCGAAAGGAAGCCGATAATGCGCCTCTTCCCGATTGCAGCCGCCCTGACGCTTGCCGCCTGCGGCACCGCACAAAGCACACAATATTTCGTCCTACCCGACAGCCAGTACATCCGACCTGTTGCGCATGGCAACGAAATCGCGGTCAAAGTCAACCTTGCCGAACCGCTTACCAACGGCGGCCTCGTTTACCAAACCGATGCCTATCATGTCAATTTGGCAAAAAACCACCTTTGGGCGGCTCCGCTCGATGGCGCGTTGACAGCAAACCTCAGCAACAAGCTCAACCGCCTCAATCCGCATCGCACCTTCGTGCCTGCTTCACGCAGCCAAAGCAGCCAAACCCTGAAAGTCTATATCGAAGCCTTCCAAGGTAGCTATCAGGGGCAGACCACCATCAGCGGATATGCACAATGGCCGGACGGACGCAGCAAACCGTTTAACGCCATTACGCCGCAACAAGGCGACGGCTATGCCGCCATGCTCGAATCGTTGGAAAACGGTTTGTCACAGGTTGCCGAAACGATTACCTATTAAACCCAAAGGCCGTCTGAAAAACTTTCAGACGGCCTTTTTCATGTTTCAAACATTCATTACAACGCACGGTCAAAATACAGAGCCACGCCGGAACGCTCGCTCATTGCCAACAAATAATCCATCAAATTTTGCGGCCATTGGATACCGCGCACAACGGTCAGGTTACGCAAAATAGGGAACGTCAGGATATCTTCCAAACTAATTTCTCCACCCAAGCCCTCGCCTTCGCACACCAGCGCTTCCAGTTCTGCCAAGTCTTGATGCAGACGCTCCAGATATTGCGCCGTTTTGTTCAGATTAGTCTCGAAATTTCCGATACTTTTCTCTTTTTTGTCGATAAAGTATTTTTTCGCTTCATCGGTCTCAAATTCGGGCAGGCCGATTTTGACCATGCGCGGCTGTACCAATTTATTATTGTATTCGCCCACTTTGTCCAACCAAGCCTGCACTTCTGGACGAACCTCTTCTTTCAGACGGCCTTGATCGATATAGCGGACAATATCCAAACTTTCGCCCATAAACGAACCGTCTTCTTTTTGCAAAATCGGCACTTGTTTTGAGCCAATCATGCCAATCGGCATGGCTTCGTCATCATTTGCCAAGACAACCTCTTCCACCGCCACATCACGCAAGCCGAAAATCATCCGCGCACGAACACAAAACGGGCAATGGTCGTAAATATACAGTTTCATTAAAAATCCTCCGAAAATGGGTTTGATTGGGCAAAGGCCGTCTGAATGCCTCACGCAAAAGGATTATCCTGCCAAATATCTTTGGAAACCATATCTGATAACGTGTTTATACGGCCGGGATATATGCAGTATTGTCTCCGGGCAGTATAACCGATGTTGAAATTTCCGTCGGATACACGACATCAGCGGCTGTCTCTGCTGAAATTTCACCTGCCAACTCATTGTAAATTCCTTTGTCGTTTTGGAAATCAATATCGGCAACCTTACGCCTTTCCCCGTTTTCCAAAACCACTTCTGATTCAAATAATATTTTATTATCGGCTTCATCTTTCAGATTGATTTTTGCAAAATCCAAAGAGATCGACTGGATATCCCAGTCGGACAATAGAGAAAGCTCTCCTTCCTCCGTTTTCCCGTTACTGTTTTCGTCATGCCAGATTCTTAGCTCGCCCCACAATTCATCATATTGATTAATGATATTATTATTGTCGCTGTCCAAATCTTTCAAAGCTTCTACGCCGTTTTCTGCGCGCTTGCCGTCAGACATAACTGTTGCCTCACCAAACATCTCCGTTCCGTCGTTTACCATGCCGTCTCCATTTTTATCCCAAACCAAAAAACCGCTGCCTTTTTTGAGCCAAGCCGTCTGTTCGGCCATCCCGTCGCCATCCATATCAAAACTCACTCCATCCTCCACCGAAGTCGTGAGCAACTCTTCTCCATACAGCTCGATAGCAAGAGGAGTATGGTAATTTTTGGCAATTTGGTCAAAATTCTGCTGAAGATTATCCACTCCGCCCTGCAAATCAAGTGAAATATTGGCTTTGTTCAGTAAATCCTGCAAAGCTTTCAAAGCTTCGTTTTCATTATGAATTTCTTTGCCTTTTCCTGATGCCTGTTCAGATTTTTGCTGTTCGACCAAAGTAGCCAAGCGGTTCACTGCATTGGAATGAAGCCTACTGGCTGAAGTAATCAGTGCCGCATACGCACTTTTTGAGTAATTTACTAAATTATCGTTGAAGCTGACACTCTTGCCCGCGCTGCCGATACCGAATTCAATCGCCCCCTGCTTTCCGCCTGAAGAATAATATAACGCTGTTCTTGCAGCCGTCGTTACCGTACCGTCTGCCAAACGGCTGTTGGCAGGTACAAATACCACCATCAGCGTAGGATTTCCACGCGCCATCATCGGCATCAGACTAAGCGGCATATTTGGATCGGTTTTCTGAAAGCGAACCCGCTCGTCACCTACGCCAAACAGTCTGTTGGGATGGTCAGGCGCTGCTTCATCCATTCCTGATTGCAGAATTTTTTGCTTTTCGGCCGGAGTTTTACCGTTTAGCAGGTTTGGATTGGTTTCCTCAAGGAATATAGATTTCGCCCATGTCCAATAAGTATGGCTGGGCTGGCCGCTGGGGTTTTGGGTTTTCATTTTATGGGCAAAATAATCAACAGCCTGTTGCTGGTTCATCGCCTTGATTGCTGCCGTATCCGATCCGTATTTGGTTTCTTTGGGATTGTTCCGCAAATCAAACTGAAAACGGTTGTATTCGGCTTTTCCTTCTTCATACAAAAGACGGCGGGCATACTCATTTGCAGTAAGGTTTTTTGTTGGATTTCTCTCATCAGCAAGATCTAGTCTATAAAGAGTATCAGAAATACCATGCTCGATTTCATGGGCATAATCAGAAGCCGTAAGATAATCTTTTCCAAATACCATCTCACGGTATTCAATGTCTCCTTTTAATTTTCTCGTTGTATAAGTGGCTGGAACATGATGATCGACACGAATACTTGATAGCCCCCATTTATTGATAAAAATATGAGTCTTTTGCATAATAACATTATCCCGCATGATGCTATCAATCTCCTTTTTAGGCATGCCCATGCGAATAAAATGCTGCCGGATTTGTGCATTTTGAACTGTTGCCATAATAATTCTCCTATTAATTGTTAGAGTAAATTTTTAATTTTAATTGGTGATAAAATAATTTTTTTCATATTGAATATAAGATATTTCCTTGCTACATCTCATATTTTCTTGGTTATCATGCATAAAGTATAGAGATACACTATCTTTAATAGACAATCTTGCATGAAAATCCTTAATATGACCGTTGTTGTCAATAGCCTCTAATGATTTTTCAAAACTTACAGCAGAATCAGAACAAAGTATAGGCCTAAACATTGGATGCAAAGCAATTCTTGGCAGGGGCAAATCCTCGGGATAACGGTTGTCAGGAAACAGCGAACGGTAATGCTTTAAATAATCAGGCGTTGCTTCGATTTCTAAAAAAGTGCTGCCGTCGTAGTTGGTCTGATGCACTACCGTAAAGCCGTCGGTCGGCCGTTTTAGCTTACGCCGCCTGTGTTTGAGCCATTTCTGCCGCTCTGCCTTGTCTTTCCATCTGAGTACCGCCTGTTTTTCTCCGTCAGGCCGCAAACGGCCGGAAAGCCGCACATAGCGCCGGTACACGGGAATCTGCCACTTTTTCGCTAAATCTTCAGGCGGCATATCAAGCAAACAGGTGCTGCGCAGCGTGCCTGCCATCTGCCTGAACAAACTCTCGAAGCTATTTACAGGATAAAGCTGCTCGCAGCCCGTTGCGTCATCCGCATATGCTTGAGAAACAGAGACCGTCTGAATGCCGCTATCAGCATGAGACAAAATGGGCAGCAACATGGCCGGCCACAGCAAAGCAGCTAAAAATTTCACACTCATCTCCTTCTTGATAAAAATTATTACTTGCTTTGATATTATTCCCAATATTTTTTCACTGCAAGCACATTTACACGCTAATTGTTTGTTTTATTTTGATGTTTATATGTTATTGCAAGTTGGGTAGCCCAGGCCGTCTGAAACAAGGCTTCCTGAAACATAGTGCCGCATTCGCATACAAATCTAGGGCTGTCGGCAATAAACTGTTACAATGGCAACGTTTTTATCAAAAAGAAAAAACGCACGCCATGACCACTATTCGCCAAACGCCCCAAACATCGAGTGCAACGCTGGAAGGCCTCCTCGCTTGGTTCGACGGCTATGTTGCCGCGCTGCCTGATCCCGATAAAAACCTAATTCAGACGGCCTTTGACCTGTCTAAAGAACATTATCCTGCCGATGCCCTAACGACTTACGGCGAGCCTTTAATGGAACATTTTCTCGGCTCGATGCAAATCGTCAGCGAACTCGACTTATTGCCCGATGCCGTGGCGGCTACGATTTTGTCCGACATCGGCAAATACGTTCCCACTTGGCGCGAATTGGTTACCGAACGCTGCAACAGTACCGTTTGCGAGCTGGTCAAAGGCGTGGACGAAGTACAGAAACTGACCCAATTCGCACGCGTGGACAGCCTTGCCACGCCGGAAGAACGCGGCCAACAGGCCGAAACCATGCGCAAAATGCTGTTGGCGATGGTTACCGATATCCGCGTCGTCCTGATCAAACTGGCGATGCGTACGCGCACCCTGCAATTTTTAAGCAACGTTCCCGACAATCCTGAAAAGCGCGCCGTTGCCAAAGAAACCCTCGACATTTTTGCCCCGCTCGCCAACCGCTTGGGCGTGTGGCAACTCAAATGGCAGCTCGAAGATTTGGGCTTCCGCCATCAAGAGCCGGAAAAATACCGCGAAATCGCCCTACTTTTGGACGAAAAACGCACTGAGCGCCTCGAATACATCGAAAACTTCCTCAATATCCTGCGTACGGAACTGAAAAAATACAATATTCATTTTGAAGTTGCCGGAAGACCGAAGCACATCTACTCCATTTACAAAAAAATGGTGAAGAAAAAGCTTACTTTCGACGGTTTGTTCGACATCCGCGCCGTACGGATTTTGGTGGACACCATTCCCGAGTGTTACACCACGCTGGGCATTGTCCACAGCCTCTGGCAGCCGATTCCGGGCGAGTTTGACGACTATATCGCCAACCCGAAAGGCAACGGCTATAAAAGTTTGCACACCGTCATCATCGGCCCGGAAGACAAAGGCGTGGAAGTCCAAATCCGCACCTTCGACATGCACCAATTCAACGAATTCGGTGTTGCCGCCCACTGGCGTTATAAAGAAGGTGGCAAGGGTGATTCCGCCTACGAACAGAAAATCGCCTGGTTGCGCCAACTCCTAGACTGGCGCGAAAACATGGCTGAAAGCGGCAAAGAAGACCTTGCCGCCGCCTTTAAAACCGAGCTGTTTAACGATACGATTTATGTTTTGACCCCACACGGCAAAGTCCTCTCCCTGCCTACGGGCGCTACCCCCATCGACTTTGCCTATGCCCTGCACAGCAGCGTGGGCGACCGTTGCCGCGGTGCAAAAGTTGAAGGACAAATCGTGCCGCTGTCCACGCCTTTGGAAAACGGTCAACGCGTTGAAATCATTACCGCCAAAGAGGGAAATCCTTCCGTCAACTGGCTCTACGAAGGCTGGGTCAAATCCAACCGCGCCATCAGCAAAATCCGTGCCTATATCCGCCAGCAAAATGCAGATACCGTGCGCGAAGAAGGCCGCGCCCAGTTGGACAAACAGTTGTCAAAAATCTTCCCCAAACCCAATCTGCAAGCATTGGCGGAAAAACTCGGCTTCAAAAAAACCGACGAACTCTATACGGCCATCGGTCAGGGCGAAGTTTCCAACCGCGCCATCCACAAAGCCTGCGGCGCGCTGAATGAACCGCCTCCCGTGCCGATTGATGAAACCAATATCGTCAAGCAGTCCAAAATCAAAAAAGGCGGCAAAAACGGCATTTTGATTGACGGCGAAGACGGCCTGATGACCACGCTTGCCAAATGCTGCAAACCGGCACCTCCTGACGATATTATCGGCTTCGTTACACGCGACCGCGGCATTTCCGTCCACCGCTGCACCTGCCCTTCTTTCCGCCACCTTGCCGAACAGGCGCCGGAAAAAGTCTTGAATGCCAGCTGGGCAGCCTTGCAAGAAGGACAAGTGTTTGCCGTCGATGTCGAAATCCGCGCCCAAGACCGCTCCGGTTTGCTGCGCGACGTTTCGGATGCACTGGCGCGTCATAAACTCAACGTTACCGCAGTGCAAACCCAATCGCGCGATTTGGAAGCCAGTATGCGCTTTACCCTTGAAGTCCGCCAAGTCAACGACCTGCCGCGCGTATTAGCCAGTCTGGGCGACATCAAAGGCGTTTTAAGCGTAACGCGCTTGTAGTTCTAACTCACCAAGCAAATCCAAAGGCCGTCTGAAAGCAACTTTTTCAGACGGCCTTTTAAGTTTTTAACACACCAATATCTCAACGCTTCAACTTATCTTTCTTAAAAAGTCAGCCGCAGCCTTAGCCGCTTCAATATATAACCCCCTCTTCTATCCTTACAACCAGTCGTTATTTCCTACCGGCATCATTCTCAGGCAAACTTATTATCCTCATGATAAACAAGATATTTCCAATTTAAGAGAGCCTCATGAATACACGAGATTTGTACCCTCACGAGATTTTGCAGGAAGCCATCGGCAAGAGCTGCGCCAAGTCTGAGTTCAGCATCAAAATGTTGGTGATTTTGAGTTTTTTAGGCGGCGGCTATGTCGGCTTCGGCTATCTTGCCTGCCTGCGCGTCATCAGTGGCATTCCGGCCGAATGGAACGGCCTAGCCGCCCTTTTGGGCGCGTCCGTATTCCCGATTGCACTGATTTGTATCTTAATCGGCGGCGGCGAGCTGGCAACAGGCAATATGATGATTATGGCTTTGGGCCGATTGACCGGCCGCGTCAGCACTTACAAACTGGTACGCAACTGGCTCATCGTCAGCTTGGGCAATCTGGCAGGCGCCGTTGCCATGGCCTATTTCCTCGGCCACTATGTCGGCCTGGCAGAGGGAGCGGCTGCGGCTAAAACCATTGCCATCGCCGAAGCCAAAGTTAATATGGACTTTGGCCGTGCATTCGTCTCCGCTATCGCATGTAACTGGATGGTGTGCATGGGTATTTGGTTCTATTTCGGTTCACGCCATACTTCAGGCCGCATTTTGGCAACTTGGTTTCCGGTCATGATCTTCGTGTTAATCGGTTTCCAACACTTTGTTGCCAATATGTTCATCATTCCGGCCGGTATTTGGGCGGGTGCAAATGTCAGCTGGGGTCAATTTTTCTACAATATGATTCCTGTCTTCTTAGGCAACGTCCTCGGCGGATCGTCTTTTGTTGCCGCTTTCTATCTTTTCGCTTATAAACATTTGTTAAAAGACGATTTTTCTATTTAGTTCAAGCTGACTCACTACCCCGTATTCATCAAAAATACGGGATAGTGCCGTTATCAGGCCGTCTGAACGGCTCGTTTCTGTCGCATAATTACGCTTTTACTCTGCGTAACGTTTCATTTATAGGAAAGATAGTTTCATTGTCTTTCCTTTTCTCCAATTTAAGATAATTTTTGCAATCTTTTGTTTTCAAATGACTTCCCCTCAAAAGCGCTACGATTTTTCATAAAGCCCGTGTTCCGTACTTTGCAAAACAAAAAATTTACTGTATTCTGAATTTAATTATTTACAATTTAATATGGATTGGTTACATATCCTATTGTATTTGAAAATAATTTATCCTGACTCTCTCGTGAAAAACAGGATTTTTAAGCTGTATTTTTATTAGAAAAAAGTTTGGGTACGAATTGTTTGCAATTTCAAAACCCGTATTTATAAGTTAGATGAGGAATAAGTACATGAATCCCATGTATATCACTTTCGCGATCTATTTGGTCGCCGTATTACTGATCGGCCTGGCCGCCTATTTTTCAACACGAAACTTCGATGACTACATCCTCGGCGGCCGCAGCTTGGGTCCGTTCGTGACCGCGATGTCTGCCGGTGCTTCCGATATGTCAGGCTGGCTTTTGATGGGCTTGCCAGGTGCCATTTACCTGAGCGGTTTGAATGAAGCTTGGATTGCCATTGGTCTGATTGTAGGTGCATACCTCAACTGGCTTTTGGTCGCAGGCCGTCTGCGCGTACATACCGAATACGCCAACAACGCGCTGACGCTTCCTGATTACTTCTTCCACCGCTTCGGTGCCGGCGGTCACTTGATGAAAGTGGTTTCTGCACTGATTATCTTGTTCTTCTTCACTATTTACTGTGCTTCAGGCATCGTAGCCGGTGCTACCCTATTCCAAAGCCTGTTCCACGATCTGTCTTACACTCAAGCCATGTGGCTGGGTGCCGGCGCAACCATCGCCTACACTTTCTTGGGCGGTTTCTTGGCCGTAAGCTGGACCGATACCCTGCAAGCTTCTTTGATGATTTTTGCATTGGTACTGACTCCTATAATGGTGTATTTGGGTTTGGGCGGTGCAGATCAAATGAATGCGGCCATCCAACAAGTTGCCGCCTCTACCGGTAAAGAATACGGCAGCCTGTTTGCCGGTACTACTTTCATCGGCATTATCTCTACCGCCGCTTGGGGCTTGGGCTATTTCGGCCAACCACACATTTTGGCCCGTTTCATGGCTGCCGAAAGCGCTAAATCTCTGGTTTCTGCACGCCGTATCGGCATGACTTGGATGATTCTGTGTATGGCCGGTGCTGTGGCTGTCGGCTACTTCGGTATCGCCTACTTCGGTGCCAACCCTGCTCACGTTGAAGAAATGAACGGCAACCACGAACGTATCTTCATCGCTTTGGCTACCCTGCTCTTCAACCCTTGGATTGCCGGTATCATCTTGAGCGCGATTCTCGCCGCCGTAATGTCCACTCTGTCTTGCCAATTGTTGGTTTGCTCCAGCGCGATTACCGAAGACTTCTACAAAGGCTTCCTGCGTAAAAAAGCACAACAAGCCGAGTTGGTATGGATTGGCCGTCTGATGGTTTTGGCGATTGCCGTGATTTCCATCCTGATTGCTTCTGATCCTAACAGCAAAGTATTGGGCTTGGTGGCTTACGCATGGGCAGGTTTTGGTGCCGCATTCGGTCCGGTTGTTATCCTGTCTGTACTGTGGAAACGCATTACTGCCTACGGCGCACTCTCCGGCATGATTGCAGGTGCACTGACTGTAGTAGTTTGGGCTGAGTGGATCAAAAAACCTGCTTTAGCCGCACAAGAAACAGGTTTCGCTACTGTCTATGAAATCGTTCCCGGCTTCATCGCTTGTTTCCTCGTGATTGTTTTGGTGTCCCTGATCGACAAAAAACCTTCACGCGAATTGCAAGAACGTTTCGAAAAAGCAGACGCAGAATACCGCGCTTCTAAATAAGACGTTTTCAGACGGCCTGCATGATTCGGTGCAGGCCGTCTTTACGAAATAAACTGTTTCAAAATAATCTGAGCCTTATCAGAAAAAACAGCAATTTATGCGGATACATCTTGTATCCGCATCATAATTTTATTACGATATTACTATCCTTCAGAATGTCTGTTTTAGCAGTCTTAAAGTCAGGCCGTCTGAAACCATGAAAAAAACCTTTGGAGAACATAAATAATGTTTAACTTCGCTTTTCCAACACAAACTCCTCTGCGCCAAGCTGTAACTGATGCCTACCGCCGCGATGAAATCGAAGCCGTTCAGGATATGTTGCAACGTGCACAGATGACCGACGAAGAGCGCAATGCTGCCTCCGAGCTTGCCCGTCGTTTGGTTACTCAAGTCCGCTCCAGCCGCACCAAAGCAAGCGGCGTAGATGCCTTGATGCACGAGTTCTCTCTCTCCAGTGAAGAAGGTGTTGCACTGATGTGTCTGGCCGAAGCCCTGCTGCGTATTCCGGACAATGCCACCCGCGACCGCCTGATTGCCGATAAAATCTCCGAAGGCAACTGGAAAAGCCACTTGAACAACAGCCCTTCCCTCTTCGTTAACGCGGCTGCATGGGGTCTGTTGATTACCGGCAAACTAACCACCAACACTTCTGAAAAAAACATGGGTTCTGCACTGAGCCGCATGATCAGCAAAGGTGGCGCGCCTCTGATCCGTCAAGGTGTGAACTACGCAATGCGCCTGTTGGGCAAACAGTTCGTAACCGGCCAAACCATTGAAGAAGCGCTGCAAAACGGTAAAGAGCGCGAGAAAATGGGTTACCGCTTCTCTTTCGATATGTTGGGTGAAGCCGCATACACCGAAGAAGATGCCAACCGCTACTACAACGACTACGTTCAAGCCATTCATGCCATCGGTAAAGATGCCGCAGGCCAAGGTGTTTACGAAGGCAACGGTATTTCCGTTAAACTTTCCGCCATCCACCCACGCTACTCACGCGCCCAACACGAACGCGTGATGAGCGAACTGTTGCCGCGCCTGAAAGAATTGTTCCTTTTGGGTAAAAAATACGATATCGGTATCAACATCGACGCCGAAGAAGCCAACCGTCTCGAATTATCTTTGGACTTGATGGAAGCTTTGGTTTCAGACCCTGACTTGGCCGGCTACAAAGGTATCGGTTTCGTTGTTCAGGCCTACCAAAAACGTTGCCCGTTCGTTATCGACTATCTGATCGACCTGGCCCGCCGCAACAACCAAAAACTGATGATCCGTTTGGTTAAAGGCGCATACTGGGACAGCGAAGTGAAATGGGCTCAAGTAGACGGCATGGAAGGCTATCCGACTTACACCCGTAAAGTCCACACCGACATCTCCTACCTCGCCTGCGCACGCAAACTCTTGGATGCGCAAGATGCCGTGTTCCCACAATTTGCCACCCACAACGCCTACACTTTGGGCGCAATCTACCAAATGGGTAAAGGCAAAGACTTCGAACACCAATGTCTGCACGGCATGGGCGAAACCCTGTACGACCAAGTGGTCGGCCCGCAAAACTTAGGCCGCCGCGTACGCGTGTATGCCCCGGTCGGTACACACGAAACCCTGCTTGCCTACTTGGTACGACGCCTGTTGGAAAACGGTGCGAACTCTTCTTTCGTAAACCAAATCGTTGACGAAAACATCAGCATCGACCGCCTGATTAAGAGCCCGTTCGACACCATCGCCGAACAAGGCATCCACTTGCATCCGGCATTGCCTCTGCCGCGCGATTTGTATGGCAAAGGCCGTCTGAACTCCCAAGGCGTCGATTTCAGCAACGAAAACGTATTGCAAAACCTGCAAGAAAAACTCAACCAAGCTTCTTCCGAAGACTTCCACGCCGCGTCTATCGTCAATGGCGAAGCGCGTAACGTGGGCGAAGCTCAACTCGTCCGCAACCCTGCAGACCACAACGATGTTGTCGGCACTGTCAGCTTTGCCGATGCGGCATTGGCTCAAGAAGCCATTGGTGCAGCCGTTGCCGCCCTGCCGGAGTGGGGCGCCAAACCTGCTTCAGAACGCGCCAACTGCCTGCGCCGTTTTGCCGATTTGTTGGAACAACACACGCCTGCATTGATGATGCTGGCCGTCCGCGAAGCCGGTAAAACCTTGAACAACGCCGTTGCCGAAGTACGTGAAGCCGTTGACTTCTGCCGCTACTATGCCAACGAATCTGAAAACACCCTGCCTAAAGATGCCAAAGCTGTCGGCGCAATCGTTGCCATCAGCCCATGGAACTTCCCATTGGCCATCTTTACCGGCGAAGTGGTTTCTGCATTGGCAGCCGGTAACACCGTTATCGCCAAACCTGCCGAACAAACCAGCCTGATTGCTACTTACGCCGTTTCCCTGATGCATCAAGCCGGTATTCCGACTTCTGCACTGCAACTCGTACTCGGCGCAGGCGATGTCGGCTCTGCCTTGACCGGCGATGCCCGCATTGGCGGCGTGATCTTCACCGGTTCTACCGAAGTAGCGCGCCTGATTAACAAAGCACTGTCCAAACGCGACGACAACCCTGTCCTGATTGCTGAGACCGGTGGTCAAAACGCGATGATTGTGGACTCTACCGCCCTGCCGGAACAAGTCTGCCTCGACGTATTGAACTCTGCCTTCGACAGCGCTGGCCAACGTTGTTCCGCTCTGCGTATCTTGTGCGTTCAAGAAGATGTTGCCGATAAAATGGTCAACATCATCAAAGGCGCAATGGACGAATTGGTTGTCGGCAAACCGACCCAACTGACCACAGACATCGGCCCTGTCATCGATGCAGAAGCCCAACAAAACCTGTTGGCCCACATCAACCGAATGAAAGGCGTAGCGAAGGCTTACCACGAAGTCAAAACTGCTGCCGACGTTGATAGCAACAACTCTACTTTTGTTCGTCCAATCCTGTTTGAATTGAACAACTTGAACGAGTTGCAACGCGAAGTGTTCGGTCCTGTATTGCACGTTGTCCGCTACCGCGCCAGCGAATTGGATCAACTCATCGACCAAATCAACGCCAAAGGCTATGCTTTGACCAGCGGTGTACACAGCCGTATCGAAGGCACTGTCGACCATATCCGCGACCGCATCGAAGCCGGTAACATCTACGTCAACCGCAACATCGTTGGTGCCGTTGTCGGCGTACAACCTTTCGGCGGTCACGGCTTGTCCGGTACCGGTCCAAAAGCAGGCGGTTCATTCTATCTGCAACGCCTGGTTCGTACTCCTGAATGGGTTGCCCCAACCCTCAGCCGAATCGGTCAAGCAGACGAAGACGCACTCAAACGTTTGGAAACCCTGGTTCACAAACTGCCGTTTAACGCAGAAGAGAAAAAAGCCGCAGCCGCAGCTTTGGGTCACGCCCGCGTCCGTACCCTGCGCAAAGCCGAAACCGTATTGGTCGGCCCGACCGGCGAACGCAACTCATTGAGCTGGCGCTCTCCAAAACGTGTTTGGGTACATGGCGGCAATCTGCTGCAAGCCTTCTCTGCCCTGACCGAGCTGGCAGCCGCAGGCATCCAAACAGTTGTTGAGCCTAACAGCCCGTTGGCTTCCTACTCAGCCGATTTGGACGGTTTGTTGCAAGTCAACAGCAAACCTGAAAACGCAGGCATCAGCCATGTTGCCGCTATCGAGCCTTTGAGCAGCGAGCGCAAACAAGAGTTGGCCGGCCGCGACGGTGCGCTCATCCGCATCCTGCCTTCCGAACAAGGTCTGGACATTCTGCAAGTATTTGAAGAAATCTCTTGCAGTATCAATACTACCGCTGCTGGTGGTAACGCCAGCCTGATGGCAGTTGCCGACTAATCGTAGCCAAATCAAAGGCCGTCTGAAATTCAGACGGCCTTTTTTATGTTTTTTTATTTACATTTTTGCCGGATATTCGCACAAATCGTTAATCAAACATTTGCTGCATTGCGGTTTCAAAGCCTTACACGTGTAGCGGCCATGCAAAATCAACCAGTGATGGGCATCCATCAAAAACTCTTTGGGAATAAAGCGCATCAGCTTGTCTTCAACTTCGCGCACATCCTTGCCCGGAGCAATTTTGGTACGGTTGGAAACGCGGAAAATATGGGTATCGACCGCCATAACAGGTTGCCCGAATGCAGTATTCAGCACCACATTGGCTGTTTTACGGCCAACACCGGGCAAAGATTCCAAAGCCTCGCGGTCAGCAGGTACTTCGCCGTTGTATTTCTCCAGCAAAATACGACAAGTCTGCATGATGTGTTTAGATTTGGTTTTGTAGAGGCCTATGGTTTTGGTGTATTCCATCACGCCGTCCAGCCCCAAATCCAACATGGCTTGCGGCGTATTGGCAACGGGAAAGAGTTTGGCAGTCGCTTTGTTCACGCCGACATCAGTTGCTTGTGCAGACAATAAAACGGCAATCAGCAGCTCAAACGGCGAGCTGAAATTCAACTCGGTAGTCGGATGAGGATTGGCAGCGCGGAAACGCTCGAAAATTTCTTGGCGGATTTGTTTGTTCATTATTTGGATTATTTTTTTATTGGCGCAGCAATTATAGTGAAATCATGCTAATACGGCTACTTCAAGTAAAACAAGGCCGTCTGAAATTGTTTTCAGACGGCCTGATTTTATAAAAGCATTGCTATTTTAAATGCTGTTTACTTCTTACTCAAAGTCAGCCCTGTCCAGCCGAACACCAGCGTCAGAGCCAAGCTCAAGTAGCAGAAGAAGGCATAAGGCAGGTATTCCCAAACAGGCACGCCCAAGGCATGGCTGATAAATACGCCGCAGACGCTCCAAGGCACTAACGGGTTGATGACCGTACCCGCATCTTCAAGCGTACGGGCAAGGTTGCGCGAATGCAGACCAAGCTTGTCATAAACCGGCTTAAAGGTTTCGCCGGAAAGCAGGATACTCAAATATTGCTCGCCAATCAGGAAGTTGACGCCGACCGATGTCATGGCCACGCTGAAAGTAGCGCGTCCGGCATTGGTCAGGAACGCACGAATGGCTTCCAGCAAAGACGGAATCACACCAATGCTGAACAACAGGCCACCCAAGCTCATGCCGAGTATCACAATGGTTTGCGTAAAGAACATGCTTTCCAAGCCGCCGCGAGAAATCAAACGGGCAATGTCTTTAAATGCTTCGCCTTCGAGTTTGTATCCGCTGTAAAACCACGCGCCCAGCTGTTTCAAATCAGGCGTACTGTGGAAGTAAGTCACAATCAGCGCCACCACAACGGTAAACAACATAGCCACAATGGCATTTACGCGCATCAGGGCAAGGATAACCAGTAAGGCAAACGGAATCAGCGAGTAGGCATGCACCAAACCGGTTGCTTCCAATTGCGCGCGAAAAGCTTCGACGCTGTTCATGTCATGCGCGGCAACATTGGGCAAGAGCCACAACATCAACGCCGCACTGATCAACCACGCAGGCACAGTGGTGTACATCATGTTTTTGATGTGCTCGAACAAATCAATGCCGACAATCGAAGCAGAAATACCGGTCGTATCGGAAAGCGGCGACATTTTATCGCCGAAGAACGCACCCGACACAATCGCGCCTGCCGTCATCGCCATATCGGCATGAAACGCAGCCGCCATACCCATAAATGCCACACCGACAGTCGCACAAGTCGTCAAACTACTGCCGATGGAAATACCGATGATCGAGCAAAGCGCAAACGCTGAGAAGTAAAAATAAGTCGGCGAAATCAATCCGAAACCGTAATACATCAGCGTCGGAATCGCACCGCTCATCATCAGCGCGCTGACCATCAGACCGATAAAGAAAAACAGATAAATCGCACCCATGCCCTGCCCGACCGCGCCTATCATACCGTTTTGCATATCTTGATATTTCAAGCCGCGCATCAAACCGTACAACAGCAAGACCACAATCGCCGTCACAATCGACATATGCGGCAGCCATTCAAGCGAAATAATCGTGTAACCCATTGCCGCCACCAAAGCCAAGGCCACAGCGATGGCCTCAAAGCGCGGCATATTAAGTAAGGATTTGAAAGCAAACATTGTTCTTTGCCTTTTTAATAAGTATTTAACAGATTTTAGCATAACAGGCCGTCTGAAACCCGATTTTCAGACGGCCTGCCTGTTATTTTATAAAAACAGCTTCAGTAAAACTGCGACACTTTCTTTAAAATATATTAAATTATTAACATTAAATACTTTAAAATAAATGAAATTTTATTGCTTTTTAAAACGTCCATCATGCAAAAATGCCACCACCTGCTCAACCGTTTTACGGTTAAACAGCATACCGCTATGGCTGATAGGCAAAACGACATGATCGCGCATATTCGGACAATGCGTTTCGCTGACCAAAACCGTACCATCATGTTCGCCATGCAAACCTAAAACACGGCCCAGTCCATACGGTTTATTGCCGGCAATACTGCCCAACTCAACACCCTTTGGCAATTCAGGAATACCGCCGTCCAATGCGCCTTTATACGAGCCGCCCAATACAGGCTTTTGCAAACCCATATTGAACACACGCTGCGCGGCACGGCTGCCTTGGTGTGGCGTACCCATTGTAACGATACGGCCGCTGACTTTATCCGGATATGCCGCCGCAAAATTGCGTAAGACCAACCCGCCCAAACTATGGCCGACAAAGTGCAGCGTTTCATCAGCATGGTTCTCATCAATCCATCGCGCCAAATCTTCAATATGTCGGTTCATCGAATGCAAAACACTGTAATAATCGAACAGAGCAACTTCAAAACCTTCTTGTTCCAGCAAATACGCCAGCGGTCTCATGACCCACGAATGCATGTGCAAGCCATGCAGCAAAATGATTTTGGCCATTTTTTCCTCCTGTCATTTAAATCATTATGCCACAAAGTAAAAAGGCCGTCTGAAATCCCATAAGGTTTCAGACGGCCTTTTATCATGATGAATTATTCGTCAGCTTTGTAGCCTTTTATAGCAAAGAAGACGATGTATACGTAACAAATCGCTGATACAACGAAAGAAATCATCAGACCTTGAGTATCCGCTACCCAACCTTGTACCACAGGCACAATCGCACCGCCGACAATCGCAGTACACAATACGCCGGAAGCGCTGCTGGTGAATCGGCCAAGACCTTTGGTTGCCAAAGAGAAAATCGTTGGGAACATGATGGAATTGAAGAAACCGATGGCCAACAATGCCCACATCGCAACATCTGCACTGGCTTTACCTGCCAACATAGCTACGCCCAACAGGACAACAGCAGCGGTAGCATTGAATGCCAAATAGCGGTTAGGCGCAATTTTCGCCATGATGGCAGAGCCTAAGAAGCGACCAACCATCGCGCCGCCCCAGTAGAACGACAGATATTTTGCAGCAGATGCGTGGTCCAAACCTTTCAGGTAACCCAACACGTTGACCAACAAAGAACCGATAGATACTTCTGCACCAACATAACAGAAAATACCGGCCGCACCAAAAATCAAGTGGCGGTATTGCCATACGCTGTGTTTACCATCATGGTTGTGTTCACTCTCTTCTTCAGCAATTTTGTTTGCATCAGGCAGACGAATCATTTTGACGAACACAGCCAAAATAATCAGCAAACCTGCCAAACCCAAATATGGAATTTGAACAGAAGAAATTTGCTCGGCTTTGCTGACAGTTTGTGTCGCATCAGCCAAAATCAGGAATGCCCCGATTTGCGGAGCAATGGTCGTACCCAAAGAGTTGAATGCCTGAACCAAAGTCAGTGTTGCAGATTCTTTACCTGGTTTGGACAGCAGGGTCACATAAGGGTTACCCGCCACTTGCAACAGCGTTACACCTGAAGCCAAAATGAACAGCGCACCCAAGAAAGTAGGATAAGAATGGCTGCCGGCGGCAGGATAGAACAACAGACAGCCGATGGCAGTCAATACGAAACCGCCGATTACACCGTTTTTATAGCCGATTTTGCCGACCAAATAACCCATAGGGATCGACATAATCGCGTAAGCGGTAAAGAAACAGAATTGAATCAGCATCGCCTGAACATAAGTCAGTTCGAAAATATCTTTCAGGTGCGGAATCAAAATATCGTTCATGCAGGTAATGAAACCCATCATGAAGAAGAGTGTGGTCAGAACGACCAGCGCAGGAGTATGATTTTGTTGTGAATGCGCAGACATGATTTGCCTTTCGTTTTGTTAAGATTCGCTGGAAAAATGAGCTTAAATCAGTTCATTAAACTTAACACCCATTAACAGCCGCCCGTATCATACTGATAATCCGTCACTTTGAAAACTATTTTCTAACAGCCGACTACATTATCCTTCAGCCGTTTAATTGTAAAAAATTTAATAATATTGGATTTATCTTTTAATAGATTAAAAAAATAAAGGCATAATCTTCTTATTAAGCTTGTTATTTCTTTTTTACAATACTCATTGATACAACTCAAAATATGCCCCCTCTTTACGCTTACCTTGCCCTGATTGCTTCTGCCTTCACTTCTGCCACACTACTTCCGGGTACATCCGAGGCGGCATACGCCGCATTTGTGTACCAATATCCGCAACATGCCCTCGGAGCATGTTTATGTGCCGGTTTGGCGAATGGCTTGGGCAGTATGGTTTCGTATTACATGGGCAGAATGTTTCCGTCCAAGAAAAGGCCGTCTGAAAAAGTATTGGCGCGTATACAAAGATGGGGAATTTGGCCGCTATTATTTGCATGGTTGCCGATTATCGGCGATGCCCTCCCCCTTGCCGCAGGCTGGCTCAGGCTTAATGCTTTGCATTGCGCCATCATTCTGATTGCAGGCAAACTGCTGCGCTATGCCATGATTTATTGGGGAATGAACGCAGTTGCCGGATAAGTTTCCACAGTCAAAAATAAAGGCCGTCTGAATGATTCAGACGGCCTTTGCCTTTAATTCAACAATTACAAGACTTTCACAATGCTTTCGCACAGGTAGTCAATATTGTCATCGGTAATGCCGGCGACGTTGATGCGGCCGGAACGGACGGCATAAATGGCAAACTCATTTTTCAAACGGTCAACTTGTTCGGGAGTCAGACCACTGAAAGAGAACATACCGTTTTGTTCAATAATGAAATCAAAGTCTTGAGTTGCGCCTTTTGCTTTGAGCAACTCGACAAATTTTTGGCGCATGGCTTTGATGCGGCCGCGCATTTCATCGAGTTCGGCAATCCATTGTGCTTTCAAATCATCATTTTTCAACACCAGCGCAATGGTGTTCGCACCGTGTGAAGCCGGGTTGGAATACAAGGTACGGATGATGGTTTTGACTTGGCTGTGGGCGCGGGCTGCTGTTTCTTCATCTTCGGCCACCAAAGTGAACGCGCCGACGCGCTCGTTGTACATACCGAAGTTTTTGGAATAAGAGCTGGCAATCAGCAATTCTGTATTGTGTTTCAAGAACACGCGCAAGCCGTAGGCATCTTCTTCCAAGCCATTGCCGAAGCCTTGATAAGCAAAGTCAAACAGTGGCAACCAGCCTTTTTCGGCAGAAAGTTTTGCCAACGTTTCCCATTGTTCAGGCGTAGGGTCGATACCGGTAGGATTGTGGCAGCAGCCGTGCAGCAGGACGATGTCGCCTTTTTGCGCTTGGCTCAAGTCTTCAATCATGCCGTCCCAATCCAAACCGTGTTTGGCAGCATCATAGTAGCGATAAGGTTTGTCTTGGATACCGACCGCTTTGGCGATGGCGTTGTGGTTAGGCCAAGTCGGATTGGAAATCCAAATGGTTTGCGCGTTCAACTGGCGTTTGGCAAATTCGGCCGCAATGCGCAATGCGCCTGTACCGCCAAGGCTTTGTGCTGTTTTGGCGCGACGGCTGGCGATGATTTCATGGTCTTTGCCAAACAGCAGAATTTGGGTTTGCTCGTTGTAGTCGGCAACGCCGTCGATGGTCAGGTAGTTTTTGGTTGTTTCGCTTTCCAACAGGCGTTTTTCAGCCTCTTTGACGGCTTTGACAATAGGCGTCGCGCCGGATGCGTCTTTGTACACGCCGATACCGAGATTGACTTTCTCCGGACGGGTTTCGGCTTTAAACGCCTCGCCCAAACCTAAAATCGGATCAGCAGGAGCAGCTTCGATATGCTTGAAGAACATGATTTTTCTCTTTACAAGTAGTAAAACGGTTGAAAAAATACAAACTTAGTACGATTTTACGCCGTTTCAGGCCGTCTGAAAACGGATTATTACAGGGTTTTAACGCAAGATTGCCAACAAATCCAAAGGCATGGCAATACGAAAATCGGCAAGCCAGTTTTTGGTTTGGTCTTCGGCAGAAATATAGCCCCAATCGGCAAGCACGGTTGTCATGCCTGCATTTTTGCCTGCCTGCATATCGCGCTCTGCATCGCCGACATAAAAACATCGCTGCGCCTCAACGCCAATCTGTTCGCACGCATAAAACATAGGCTTCACGCTGGGCTTGGATTCATCGCATGTATCGCCACTGACAATGACGGCAGGAGACACGGTAAACCCGAGCTTAGGCACGAGGACATCGGTAAAACGCATGGGCTTATTGGTAATAATGCCCCATTGGATACCGCGTTGAACTAAGGCCTCCAGCATTTCATTTACGCCGTCGAACAAGATGGTTTGATCGGCATAACAGCGGCTATATTCATCCAAAAACTCTTTGCGCCATTGCATATAGTCCGGATGATCGGGCGTAATGCCTGCACCAAGCTTGAGCAAACCGCTCGCACCATGGCTGGCCTGCGGACGGATTTCATCCATGCTTTTTTCTGGCAAACCGTGTCGGCGCAATACCGTGTTAAGCGCGCCACCCAAATCGAGTGCGGTATCGGCAAGCGTGCCGTCAAGGTCAAATAATATGGCTTGGGTCATAAGTGTTCCTTTGATGATTTTAGAAGGCCGTCTGAACAATCCAACAAGTTTCAGACGGCCTGAATATGGTTAATGGTGATAGCAAAGATTTAAACATCTAAACCGCATTGCTTTAATTTTTTACGCGCAATGCTTTTCTGTTCTTCTGTGAACAACGGTGACCATCGTTCTTGGAGAATTAAATACTCCATGCTGATTTTTAATCCTTTTTCTTGGCCTGCAAGGTATAGTTCTCCTAAGCCTTGGCTAATATCTGGCGAAGCCAGTAATTTATCGGCTGCAGCCTTACCACCCAACTCATCTACCATTTGCTTAAACCGCGTAGCCCTATAAGGTGTCGGTAATTTCTTTGCCAAATCATAAATTTCTAACATAGCATGATGAAAATCTGCCTCTAATTGTTTCTTATCCATTTTTTCCTCCTTATTCATTATGGTGTTCGTGCATTTCCTGCGAACACAAAACTTCATCTTTATGCGGATGCTGTTCGCTTTCAATCTGAATCGTACAATGCCTGATGTTGTGATGCGCCAATTCATGTTCGATGCGGTAGGCGATTTGTTCGGACTCTGCAACCGTCATGTTGCCATCTACGACAATATGGCAGGACAAAACGTGGATATTGCTGGCAATCGTCCAAACATGCAAGTCGTGAACGGATTTTACGCCTTCCGTATTGCGGATAACGCTGAGCAACTCATCGGTATGGATGTTTTCCGGCGCGCCTTCCATCAAAATGTGCAAAGTCTGTTTAAACAGCTTCCAGCCGCTGCGCCCTACCAAAGCCGCCACCAATACGCTGGCAACCGTATCCGCCCATTGCCAACCATACACCATCATCAGTACCGCTGCGACAATCGCCCCTATCGAGCCGAATAAATCGCTGATTACGTGCAGATACGCGCCGCGCATATTGACGTTTTCTTCGGTATCGCCATTTTTCAACATATAAACGGCGACGCCGATGTTGACCAGCAAACCGATGATACTGACCACCAACATGCCGCCCGTCAAAATTTCCGGCGGATAAAACAATCGTTTGACTGCTTCATAAAAAATCATCGCCGCAATCAACACCAGCGACAATCCGTTAAACATCGCCGTCAAAATTTCAAAACGCTTATAACCGAATGTCTTTTGCAGCGTGGTCTGTTTCTCGCCAAGCTTGAATGCCCATAATGCCACGCCCAGAGAAAACGCATCGCTGAACATATGCCCCGCATCGGAAAGCAGAGCCAAAGAGTTGGTCAGCCAGCCGCCGACCGCCTCAACCAGCATAAATCCGGCAATGATGAAAAAGGAAATACGCAATACCTGCTTATTGGCGGTATGCGTGTGCGCATGCGAATGATCGTGATGATGTGCCATGATAATTTTACCGTTTCAGACGGCCTTTTTATCCTGTTTCAAACTTTTCTCAAAATCTTCCAACATATCCAGCTCGAAACGGCTGAATCCTGCGCGTTCCCGTGCTTCGATATTGACGTAGCCGCGGAAGATAAACATATCGTAACGCGCAATCAGGCTGCGGAACAAGGCAACCGGTTCCAAACCGCGCTCACGGCAAAGATGCTGATACCAATGATTGCCGATGGCGACATGCCCTACTTCATCGCGATAAATAATATCCAACACATCGCAGGTTTCCACATCGCCACGCTGTGCCACTTTTGCACGAATACCCGGCGTGACATCCAAACCGCGCGCTTCCAACACCCGCGGCACCAAAGCCATGCGTAACAAGGGATCGTAAGCGGTTTTATACGCCATGTCCCACAAATGCCCGTGCGCTTCAAAATCGCCGTAATCGTAGCCCAAGCTGTTCAGACGGCCACGCATCAAGCCGAAGTGAAACACTTCTTCTTTCGCCACCCTTACCCAATCGCACACAAACTGAAACGGCATATTGCGGAAACGATACGCCGCATCCAAAGCCAGATTAATCGCATTAAATTCAATGTGCGCAATCGCATGCAACATGGCCGCATAGCCTTCGACCGTATTCATCTTGCGCGGCGTAACCTCCGAAGGCGCAACCAAACGTGGACGCAACGGATGTCCGGCAAAACGGCAATCCACAGGTTTTGACTCATCAACCGTCAAACCTTCCGCCTCGCCCAACTGCGCAAACAAGGCCTGTGTCAACCTTCCCTTTTCATCCGGATTGTCCGACAGCAAAGCCTGTTCCAATAAAGGATAAGGATTCAGATACATACAAAACCATTGTTTTAAAAAGACAAATATTATAACCGTTTTAAAAAGCAAACAGAAAGACTATAATTTCAAGCTTTCCGTCAAATGACATTAAATACCACACCAAACCATTGTGTGCTTCATTAAAAAAACGTCAAAACCAAATACAGGCCGTCTGAAGAAATGAAATTATTTCAGTCACTTGATTGGATTTTTCATATTTACACAAATTAAACCCTCCATTCAACCCCTTGCCTGTTACACCATAACGTCTATACTGAACCCATCTCTCCGAACAAGGAATCAAAACATGAAAACTACCCGACTGTTCACACTGACCGCTGCCGCGCTGCTTTCTTCAGCCATCGGCTTTGCACAAGCCGGCGCAGTGGACGCCCTGAAAAAATTCAATAATGACGCCGACGGTATCAGCGGCAACTTCAGCCAAACCGTTCACAGTAAAAAGAAAACCCAAACCACATACGGTACATTCAAAATCCTGCGCCCGGGTTTGTTCAAATGGGAATACACCAAACCCTACAAACAAACCATCGTCGGCGACGGCAAAACCATTTGGCTCTATGACGTAGATTTGGCGCAAGTAACCAAATCCTCACAAGACCAAACCATCGGCGACAGCCCTGCCGCCATCCTCTCCAACAAAACGGCATTGGACAGCAGCTACACGCTGAAAGAAGACGGTTCTGCCAACGGTATCGACTACGTTTTGGCTACACCTAAGAAAAACAACGCCGGCTATCAATACATCCGCATCGGTTTCAAAGGCGACAACCTCGCCGCCATGCAGCTGAAAGACAGCTTCGGCAACCAAACCAGCATCAGCTTCAGCGGTTTGAACACCAAGCCAAACCTTTCCAGCGGTATGTTCAAATTCACGCCTCCTAAAGGCGTGGATGTCTTAAGCAACTAAGCTTCTAATGAAACACAAAGGCCGTCTGAACAACAGACGGCCTTTTATTTAGTTCAATTCAAAATCAAACACACTGTTACTTTTGACCTTGAATGGCAGCGGCAATTTTTTCTGCGCCTTTTTTCGCCCAGTCTGCCTGCTTGGCTTCCACCATCACGCGTACGACAGGCTCGGTACCGGATGCGCGCAAGACCACGCGGCCTTTGCCTTCGAGTTCTTTTTCCACTTCAGCCAAAGCCTCTTTGGAAGCGTCCTGCCAGTTTTGGCCTTTTTTGATGTGGACGTTGATCATGGTTTGCGGATACGGCTGCCAATCGGCGCAAACGGTGGCAAGGTCTTGATTCAAGGTTTGCAGTGCGGCCAAAACTTGCAGCGCGGAAATGATGCCGTCACCGGTATTGTGTTTGTCCATGCACAAAATATGGCCGCTGGCTTCGCCGCCAATCAACCAACCGCGTTGATGGAGCTGTTCCAACACATAGCGGTCGCCCACTTTGGCGCGGCAGAAATCAACACCCTGCTCTTTCAAAGCAACTTCCATCGCCATATTGGTCATCACCGTACCCACCACGCCGCCGATCTCCACGCCTTCGTGCGCGCGTGCTTTGGCAATCACATAAATCAAGCTGTCGCCGTCATACACTTTGCCATTGCGGTCAACCATCATCAAACGGTCGCCATCGCCATCCAAGGCAATGCCGTAATCGGCTTCATTTTGCAACACAGCCGCTTGCAGAGCTTTCGGATGGGTCGCACCACATTTCTCATTGATATTGTAGCCGTTTGGCTCATCACCGATACTAACCACTTGCGCACCCAACTCGTGGAATACTTTAGGCGCAACTGCATAGCCTGCACCATTGGCGGTATCGACCACCAATTTCAGACCGCGCAAATCCAAATGACTTGGGAAAGTGGATTTACAGAACTCGATATAGCGGTCATCCGCACCATTAATCCGGCGCGCACGGCCCAAACGGCTGGACGGCTGGGTTTTCATTTCCTCATCGATTTTGGCTTCGATTTCCAACTCGATTTCATCGCTCAGCTTCACACCACCTTCGGCAAAGAATTTAATGCCGTTGTCGGAATAAACGTTATGGGAAGCAGAAATCATCACACCGGCAGACAAACGCAAAGCACGGGTCAGATACGCTACGCCCGGGGTTGGCAGAGGGCCGGTTTGAATAACATTGACACCGGCGGCAGTAAAGCCGGCGATCAGCGCGGCTTCCAGCATATAGCCTGAAATACGCGTGTCTTTACCGATCAAGACGGTTGGTTTGATTTCGCCTTCGTGCTGCACCAAAACCTGACCTGCCGCATAGCCTAATTTCAGGACAAAATCAGGATTGATAGGAAACTGACCGACTTCGCCACGCACACCGTCAGTACCGAAATATTTTTTTGCCATGAGATAACTCCGTGATTGTTTTGTCGTATGTGAATATGGTTGAACTTCTTTAAAAGAATCTTGATTGTATTCGAAGGCCGTCTGAATCTTTCAGACGACCCTTGATCATGAGAATAATTTACTACTTCAGTATTATAGCAAGATCCAGATTTCCTGCACAAAAAAAGCGCATCCTTTTGCAGAATGCGCTTCCTATTCGAGATTCAAAATCAAATCTTAGAATTTAGCACCAGACTGATTAGCCATGTAATCAACTGCAGCTTTCACTTCATCATCGCTCAGGCTACCGTTACCACCTTTGGCAGGCATTGCGTTAAAGCCTTCGAGTGCGTGTTTGTGTAGGGTGTCTTTACCTTGTTTGATACGAGGAGCCCAGTCTTCTTTTTTACCTACATGAGGAACACCTGGAACTGCGCCGCCGTGACATGCTTGGCAGTTGGCTTCGTAAACTTTTTTGCCGTCTGCGCCACCGGCTGCTGGAGCTGCCGCACCTTTGTCATCTGCTTTGGCCGCATCTGCTTTAGGGGCTTCTGCAGGAGCTGCACCTTCAGCCGCCGGAGCTGAAGCGGTTTCACCGGAAGCGGCTGCATCGGCAGGAGCTGCGGCATCAGGATCAGGGAAAGTACCGCCGGCTTTGTTGGCCATGTAAGTAATGACGCGTTTCAATTCTTGATCGGTCAAATCAGCTGCACCGCCTTTGGCAGGCATTGCGTTGAAACCGTTCAAAGCGTGTTGGAACAAGGTATCAAAGCCTTGAGCAATGCGAGGCGCCCAATCGCCTTTGTTTTCAAATTTAGGCGCTTTGGGAACAATGCTGTCCGCTGCGTGACATTGAATACAGATTTTGTTGAAAATCTGATCGCCTTGACGCTCGCCGACTGGAATGCCGTCGCCCAATTTCAGTTGGCCGACTGGCTGGATACGGGTTTGAGTCGCAGCTTCGGTTGTTTCGGCAACATCGCCGAATGAACCGCTTCCCGCCAGTTTGATCAGGAAGTAAATCACTGCAATGACAATAACGATACCGCTCACAAGGGTGAACAATGCAGAGCCTTGGGCTTTGTGGTCGCGGAGTTGTTTCATTTGGTAGGCCTCGCCGTTAGGTTAGGTTGTGCTGTAAATTATAGTTTATGTGTTAAACGCAGTTAACAATATTTTGCTGGATTATACTGAATTCGCAAAGGCTTTCCAATCCATCTTGAGAAAAAGATACGCAAAAATCCTCAAAAGGCCATCTAAATTCTGCTAAGCCTTTGTAGTTAATTGATTATTCCAGCTATGCAAAAAGTGACCGCCAATGCCACTTTCAGACACTTTCAAGATAAACTTTGCCAATAAAGCCAATATGCGTTAACCTTACGGCTTTCGCACCCATAGCTCAGTTGGAAGAGTGTCAGTTTCCGAAGCTGGAGGTCACAGGTTCGATCCCTGTTGGGTGCGCCAATTATAAATAGGCCGTCTGAAAGATGAAAATTTTTCAGACGGCCTTTTGATTTACTTCAAATAAAACTACATTCAATTTCAGATTGCATGGCTATTGCAACACTTTGGCAAATGCCTCGGCTACATAATCGATATTCGATGCATTCAATCCTGCCACACACATCCTGCCCGAATCCAGCAGATAAACGGCAAACTCGTCACGCAGGCGGTGTACCTGCTCTACGGTTAGGCCTGTATAGCTGAACATGCCGCGCTGTTTGATGAAATAGCTGAAATCACGATTGGGAATTTTGGCCGTCAAAACATCATAAAGTTTCTGACGCATGGCACGGATGCGGTCGCGCATGGCGTAAACCTCGTTTTCCCACAAAGCGCGTAGCTCCTCGCTATTCATCACATCAGACGCAATATATGCACCATGCGCGGCGGGGCTGGAATAAATGCGGCGGACGGTAAATTTCAACTGTCCGAACACCAGCTCTGCTTCTTCCTTATTGGGACACACGACGCTCAAACCGCCGACGCGCTCGCCGTACAGCGACAGGTTTTTCGAGAAAGAGTTGCTGACAAACAAAGGCAGGCCCATTTCGACGGCTTTACGGATTGCATAGGCATCGTTGTCCAAATCCTCGCCGAAACCTTGATAGGCAATATCCATAAACGGAATCAGCTTGTGCGTTTTGATAATATCCAACACTTCATCCCATTGCGCTTTCGACATATCTACGCCGGTCGGGTTTTGACAGCATGGATGCAAAATCAAGACGCTGTTTTCCGGCAATGTTTTGAAAAACGCAGTCATTTCTTCAAATTTCACGCCGACGGTTTCAGGGTTATAATAAGGATACGTCCCCACTTCAAAACCTGCCCCTTCAAAAATGCCTTTATGGTTGTCCCAAGTCGGATCGCTGACATAGGCTTTTGCATCGGGGAACCAACGGTGCAAAAAGTCGGCACCGACTTTCAACGCCCCTGAGCCGCCTAAAGTCTGTATGGTTGCAACGCGCCCTTCTGCCAGCGCCTGATTATCCTGCCCAAACAGCAAACGCTGAACCGCGCTTCGGTAAGTATCCAAACCTTCCATCGGCAGATAAGTAGAGGGGCGCGGTACGGCCGCACGCCCTGCTTCTGCCAGGCGGACAGATTCCAAAACCGGCATTTTGCCTTCGTCATCAAAATAAATGCCGATGCTCAAATTGACTTTTTCAGGACGCTCGTCGCGTTTGAAGGTTTCAACCAAACTCAAAATCGGATCGCCCGGATAATACTCGACATGACGGTACATGGTGCTTCCTTTGTTTTCAGACAGAATGATGAAGATTGTGGCACTAAAAGGGCTTATTTGCAAAATCAGGCCGTCTGAAAAATTCAGACGGCCTGATTATTTTTAAACGCTACCAATCTACCCGTTTCAAATCATTTTGTGCCAATACATCCGCATGCTCGCTGCGGCTTTGATATTCTCTGTCCTGCAAAATACGACGAGCGACATAATTCAAATGCAGTTTGGCCGCTTCCGCCGCCTCCGCCGGTTTGGCCTGGGCAATGGCTTCAAAAATATCGCGGTGCTGGGCAATCAGTGTCGGGCGCGGGTCTTCGGTTTGATGGATATAGATAATGCCACTGCGTGTTTGCTGATAAAGCATTTTGAGCAGGCTGCTGGAAAGATGACTGAATAGGATATTGTGTGCGGCATCGGCAATGGTTTGATGGAAGCTGACGTCTGCTTCGGCTTGATGCTCCAAATTTCCGCTTTCACAGGCCGTCTCGAACTTCTGCCGCCAGAAGTCAATGCGTTTCAAATCGGCATCAGTCCGTCTTTCGGCAGCCAGCGCCGCCATACAGCCTTCAACGTGGCAACTGAAATCGAATACGTCTGTTTCCCAATTGGTATGTTTGCCGAGCAACTCCTGCCAGCTTTGCAAAAAATCCTGTTGCGGCTTGACGGAAACATAATAGCCATCGCCCTGCCGCGCTTCCAAAACCTGCTTGGCAATCAAGATATTCAACGCTACCCTGACCGATGGACGCGATACGCCGAATTCTTCCGCAAGCGTACGTTCGGGAGGCAATTTACTGCCTTCTTCATAAATGCCGGTAGCGATACGTTCTTCCAAAACGGCTAAAACCTGATCGCTGATTTTTTGCGGACGAACCAATTTCGTCATGTTGTATTCCTGATGATTGAAGGACAGTTTTATTCAGACGGCCATAAATTGGATTGACCAATTGGCCGCCCATTCTAATCAATCCCCTATTTTTTCGTCAAGAAATGTTATCAAATCGCAACATCACTAGAAAATCATAAGTAAATGATGCTTTCTATACCAAATATCTTCTTGCTTTCAGTTAAATCATTAAATTAATGAAATTCCAAATAATCAAGCTTAAAACCATATTGGCATTTTTCATCAACTGCTTAAAAGGAATCAAATTTTGTCATTACCGGTATCACCAATCACGCCTTATCAAAACATGCAGATAAAATGACAAATATTGATATAAGTTAAAAACCGTATGTTTTAATTTAAATAATCTTTATATATAATGCAAAAGGATTACACAATATAACACCTAATATATATAAGGATTCACATGAAATACCCACCATTACTCATCTTGCCTATTGCTTTGGCTGTATCTCATGCTTGGGCAGATACCGACCCCGCTCCAGAAGAAACTGTTACACTCTCCCCTGTTACTGTAACCGGCACTCAGCAACAAAAAGCCAACCGCGTTACCTTCAATCCTAAAGCTACCTTGCAACCCCTCCCTGCCGGCGATGGTGCCGACCTTTTGCAATCCGTACCCAATATGAGCATCATCCGCAAAGGCGGCAGCTCCGGCGACCCATTGTTCCGTGGCTTGGGTGGCTCCCGTCTTGCCATCAATGCAGACGACCAATTTGTTTATGGTGGCTGCTCCAACCGTATGGACCCGCCAACTTCCTATATTCACCCCAGCACATTTGATGAAGTCGTTATCACCAAAGGTCCGCAAACGGTTACTCAAGGCATGGGCTTGATTAGCGGCTCAGTACACTTTGTCCGCAAAGATCCAAAATTTGACGAGCAGCCTTACCTGCTGAACGGCAACACCACCATTGGCAGCAATGGTCGACGTGACGCAGCACTCGAAGCCGGTATCGGCGGCAAATACGGCTATGTCCGCACCAATATTTCCCATAATGAAGCAGACGACTACAAAGACGGCGACGGCAACCGCGTACATTCTGCCTTCAAACGCGACAGCCAAATGATTCAAGCAGGTATTACGCCAACTGAAAACACGACCATCGCAGGCACATACGAGCGCAGCCGCGGCAAAGCCGCTTACGCAGACCGTATGATGGACGGCAGCAAATTTGACCGTGATGCGTGGAATATCCGCTTTAGCCAACGGAATTTGACTTCTTGGTTCAGCGAAATCGAAGCTCGCTACGGCGAAAGCAAAATCGACCATGTAATGGACACATACAGCCTCCGTCCTGTCGGTAAGATGGGTAAAAAGGCAATGAACCCTAAACGCCACACTGACACCGGCAATCTGAAAGCGACATTCGACTGGAACAATGTCAATCTGCAAACCGGTATCGACTATATGCGCGATCGCCACTCTGAGCGTAACGGCAATGAAAACTACGTTTTCCGCCCGTTCAAACCTACCCAGAGCTTTAGACAATGGGGCGGCTTTGCAGAACTCGCATGGTACCCTACCGACAAACAAAAATTGGTTGCCGGTTTCCGTCACGACAAAGTAACGGCCGTTTACGAGCCCTACCCTGAAAAAGACCCTAACAGAACCATCAAATATCCGTTGAGTTCCGGCTTCCTGCGTTTCGAGCAAACCGTAGGCAATACCAAATATTATGCCGGTTTGGGCGTTGCACAACGTTCGCCGGACTATTGGGAACGCAACTTGGAAGAAGAGCTGAAAAAAGAAACCAACCGTCAATTGGATGCCGGTCTGATTTGGAACAACGGCGATTGGCATGTTTCCTCTTCCATCTTCGCAGGCAAAATCCGCGACTTTATCTTGGTTGAGCAACTGGGCCCACACCACCGCACTGCCCGCAATATTAACGCAACCCGTTACGGCAGCGAATTGGAAGTGAAATGGAAATTTGCCCCTAACTGGAGCATAGCCAGCAACTTGGCTTACACCTACGGCAAAAACCGTACCGACAACCTTCCTTTGGCACAAACTCCGCCACTGGAATGGAACAACACCCTGGCCTTTGACAACGGAAAATTCAGCGCAGGCGCATTATGGCGCGTTGTAGCTAAACAAAACCGTTACAGCAAAAACCAAGGCAACATCATCGGTCAGGATATAGGCCCATCTGCCGGATTTGGCGTTCTCTCCCTCAATGCAGGCTGGAAATTCAACAAATACGCCACATTGCAAGGCGGTGTGGACAATGTATTCAACAAAACCTACGCTGAATTTGTGAATAAAAGCGGCAACCCAGCTGCCGGTACTCAAACGCTGCGCGTGAACGAACCTAGCCGCAATGTTTGGTTGAGACTGCAAGCGAAGTTCTAATGCGTATTTAACGCGCCTGATAAAGGCCGTCTGAAAATTTTTCAGACGGCCTTTATCTTTTCCTCATTATAATGAATCACGCATAAAGGCTAAAATACATATGGTTAAGGCCATCAAAAATCCTCCAACCGTACAACCCCTTAGCATCAATACAGAATCCGATTAGAAATGTTGATATAGGTTAAGAACTATACGTTTCAATTTTAATAAACTTTATATATACTACTTAAGCAGTATCTAACATGACACTTAATAATAGAGAGAGACCATATGAAATACCCACCATTACTTATCTTGCCTATCGTCTTAGCCGTATCCCAAGCATGGGCAGACACTGATCCTGTACCTAAAGAAACGGTTACCCTTTCCCCTGTCACCGTCACCGGCACACAACAAGAAAAAGCCAATCGCGTTACTTTCAACCCCAAAGCTGCTTTGCAACCCCTCCCTGCCGGAGACGGGGCAGACCTTTTGCAATCTGTACCTAATATGAGCATCATCCGCAAAGGCGGCAGCTCGGGCGATCCGCTGTTCCGTGGCTTGGGTGGCTCGCGCCTCTCCGTCAATGCCGACGACCAGTTTATTTATGGCGGTTGCGGTATGCGCATGGACCCGCCGACTGCCTATATTCACCCAAATTCATTTGATAAAGTCGTGGTCACCAAAGGCCCGCAAACCGTCACCCAAGGTATGGGCTTGGTCAGCGGTTCGGTGCAATTTATCCGTAAAGACCCTGACTTCACTGAAAAACCTTACAACATCAATGCCACTCTGACAGCAGGCAGCAACGACCGCCTTGACGGCTCGCTGGAAGCCGAGTTCGGCGGAAAATACGGCTACGTCCGTACCAATATCTCCCATAACGAAGCCGACGACTACAAAGACGGCGACGGCAACCGTATTCACTCCAACTTCAAACGCGACAGCCAAATGTTGCAACTGGGTGTTACTCCGACAGAAAACACCACCATTGCCGGCACATACGAGCGCAGCAGAGCCAAGGTTGCCTACGCCGACCGCATGATGGACGGCAGCAAATTCGACCGTGATGCGTGGAATATCCGTTTTACCCAACGCAACCTCACACCATGGTTCAGCGAATTGGAACTGCGCTACGGTAAAAGCGAAATCGACCATGTGATGGACACATACAGCCTGCGTACCATCCGCAACCCTGCCGGCATGCAGATTAAAAATGCCAACAACCCTAAACGCAATACCGATACAGGCCGTCTGAAAGCCACTTTCGACTGGGACAAGCTCAATCTGCAAACCGGTTTGGATTATCTGGACGACGTCCACGTCGCACGCATGGAGCGTGGTGGCGACGGCTACAGCCACAAGCCTTACATGCCCAACCAAAGTTTCAAACAATGGGGTATTTTCACCGAAGCTTCTTGGCAGCAAACCGACAATCAACGCTGGGTAGCAGGTTTGCGCCATGACCAAGTCAAAGCGCATTACGATACCGCGCGTGTGACCGACCCCGTTTTGAAACATCAAAAATTCAATTTGAACTCAGGCTTCCTGCGTTGGGAAAGAAATACGGACAACGGCCTGAAATACTATGCCGGATTCGGCATTGCCGAACGCGCGCCTGACTATTGGGAACGCCTGCGCTCCGAACACAAAGCCATCCGCGCAGAGCAAAACCGCCAAATCGATGCAGGCGTAATCTGGAAACGTCCTAACCTCCACGCATCCGTATCCGTATTCGGCAGCAACATCAAAGACTTCATCATGATGGAGCGCCAAGGCATGAATTTCAACGTGCGCAACATCAACGCTTCACGCTTTGGCGGCGAAGCCGAAGTCAAATGGACATTTGCGCCTAACTGGGAAGTCGGCACCAGCCTCGCCTACACCCACGGCAAAAACCGTACCGACGGCAAACCTTTGGCACAAACGCCGCCGCTCGAGTGGAACAACACCCTTGCCTTTGACAACGGTAAATTCAGCGCAGGCGCATTGTGGCGCGTCGTGGCCAAGCAAAACCGTTACAGCAAAGGCCAAGGCAATATCGTCGGCCAAGACATCGGCGCCTCTTCAGGCTTTGGCGTACTCTCGCTCAACGCCGGTTGGAAATTCAGCAAATACGCCACATTGCAAGGCGGCGTGGACAACGTGTTCAACAAAACCTATGCTGAATTCGTCAGCCGCGGCGGCGACCCGTCTGCCGGTACTCAAACCATGCGCGTGAACGAACCCGGCCGTACTGCATGGCTGAGACTGCAAGCGAAGTTCTAACCAGCCTCGCGCATCTATAAAAAGGCCGTCTGAAAAATGTTCAGACGGCCTTAATATTTTTCATGATGTTTTAAACAAACAGCCCGAAGTTGCATTGCTTCGCCGGACTGTCTGCCCACTATCGGTTTAAATCAAACCCAAAGAGTTGATGAACACCACAACAATCGCAATCGGCGCAAGATAGCGAAGCGCACCCAGCCACAGGTAAAGCAGCTGTTTCGGCACTGTACTGCCCATGCCCGCATCGCGCAGGACGGACTGTTTGTCTTGAATCCATGACGTAAACACGGCAACACTCAAAGCACCAATCGGCATGATGACGGCGGAAATGATGAAATCCCACAAGTCAAAAATGGTTTTGCCGAAAATTTTAAACTCGCTCCATACGCCGAAAGACAGCGCCGAAGGAATACCGACTATGAAAATCGCAATACCGATTATCCAAGTGTGGCTGCTGCGCTTTTTCTCGTCTTGGCGGATGGTTGCCGCAATCACGGTTTCCAGCATGGAAAATGCGGAAGTCAGCGTTGCAAAAACAACCAACAGCATGAATACGGCGAATAAATAAGTCCCCATCGGCATTTTCATGAAAACCGCAGGCAACACGACAAAAATCAGGCCGGGGCCTTGGCCGGGTTCAAAACCGAAGGCAAATACCGCAGGGAAAATCACCAAACCGGCCAGTAATGATACAAACAGGTTCATCCACATAATCGTATGGCCGGAGCGGAACATATCCTGATCCTTACCCAAATACGAGGCATAGGTAATCATCGCAGACACGCCGATACTCAAGGCAAAAAATGCCTGACCCAAAGCAGTCAGCATCGTGCCCGGTTTCAAATACGACCAATCCGGTTTCAACAAGAATGCCACGCCCTCCATTGCGCCGGGCAAGGTCAGCGAACGAACGGCCAATGCGATAAAGAGGATAAACAAACCCGGCATCAACACGCGGTTTGCCTTTTCAATGCCGTCTGAAATGCCGCCTTTAACCACCCAAATGGTAATCAGCATGAACAAGCCTTGGTAAAACAGCGAACCAAACGGTGAAGAAATCGTGTTGCCGAACAAGGCTTCAAAATCCGCACCGGCATGAATTTCACCGGTAAAGCTGTGCACGACGTAGTTCAATACCCAGCCGCCGACCACGCTGTAAAACGACAGCAAAATAAAACACGCGGCCACGCCCATGCGGCCGACCCACGGCCACTGCGAACCCGGGCGCAATACTTTAAAGGAATCAATGGCGTTTTTACCGCCTGTACGGCCGATGTAAAACTCGGCCAGTTGAACCGGCAAAGCCACCAAAATGGTGAAAATCAAAAACAAAAGAAAGAATACGGCGCCGCCGTTGGTACCGGCTGTATAAGGGAATTTCCAAATTGCACCCAAACCGATGGCCGAGCCTGCCGCAGCAAGCACAAAGCCGATTTTGGATGACCAAGACGAATGATTGCTCATGATGTAAGATTAAGAAACGTGAAGATGCCGAATTGTAACAGGGTGAAGTCAAGCCGTGAGTGGCTGGCAGACAGCCGATAAGCAATTCGCACGGATGGTGCGTACTTACCAAGCAAATTGGCATGAATTTTTGATAATTAAACTTTCAATAGCACAAATTTTATTTTTATATTTTAAATTTGACGGTTTATTTTAAAAATAAGCATATAAAAGGCCGTCTGAAACCTTGTTTTTAAGGTTTCAGACGGCCTTTATCCTTAAGCCGCTTTATTTTTTCATGGCATCAGTCAAAACTTTGACATTGTAGCGGTACATGCCGATGTAGCTGTTGGCCGGTGCGCCACCCAATGCATCGGAATACAAACGTCCGCTGACATTGACGCCGGTTTCTTTGGCGATACGGTCAATCATGCGCGTGTCTTTGATGTTTTCGGTAAAGACGGCTTTAATGCCCTCGCGTTTGATTTGGCGGATGATGGAAGCCACTTGTTTGGCAGACGGCTCGGCTTCGCTGCTCACGCCTTGAGGGGCGATGAATTCAATATTGTAGCGTTTGCCCATGTACGTGAACGCATCGTGTCCGGTCAAGACTTTACGCTTGGCGGCAGGTACGGCATTAAAGGCAGCCTGCGCATCGCTGTGCAATTTTTTCAGCTGCATTTGATAGTTGCCCAAACGTTGCTGATAGTAGGTTTTGCCTTCAGGGTCGGCTTGAATAAGCGCATTGGCAACGTTTTGCGCATAAGTGCCCATCAGGACGGGGTCGGTCCAAACGTGCGGGTCAAACTCTCCGTGATCGTGATGATGGCCTTCATGATCGTGGTCATGATGATGGCCGCCCTCTTCTGCTTTCAAAGCCTGAATGCCTTTGGTCGCTTCAGCGAAAGGCACTTTGCTCTGTTTGACTGCACGCTGTACATCGGCGGCTTCCAAGCCCAAACCGTTAAGCAATACCAATTTGGCACTGCGGATTTTTTTGATGTCGCCACTGGTCATGTGGTAGGCATGGCTGTCTTGGTTAGGGCCCACCAAGCTTTGAACGGCCACACGGTCGCCACCAATCTGTTTGGCCACGTCGCCCAAAATGCTGAAGCTGGTGACAACAGGCAGCGGAGCGGCATAAGCTGCACCGGTCAATAATGCGGCAACGATGCCGAGTTTCCAATGTTTCATATTCTCTCCAGTGATATAACGTAACATTAACATCATCATAAAACAGACCGCCTGATTATTCAAGCGGCCGTCTGAAAAATCATGCCGTGCGGTGTTTCTTGCGGCGCAGCCATTTTGCCAAAATACCGCCTTCCCAACCGAACACGACGGAAATCAGGTAAAGCGTGCCGCAGCATAAAATAATCGCCGGGCCAGACGGGATTTCGATATGGTAGGAAAACAACAGTCCTGCCAAACCACAAAGCAAAGCCAATGCGACCGACAAAATCATCAGCCAACCCATGCTTTTCGCCCACAGTCTGGCGGTAATCGCCGGCAACATCATCAAGCCTACCGACATCAGCGTACCCAATGCCTGAAAACCGGCAACCAGATTCATCACAACCAGCACCAAAAACAACACATGCCAAAAGCCACCCTTACCGCCAACAGCCTTGAGGAACAAAGGGTCTATGCTTTCCAACACCAGCGGGCGGAACATCACAGCCATCAGCAAAATAGTCACACTCGCAGAAACGGCAATCAGCTGCAAAGCCGGAATATCCACTGCCAATACCGAGCCAAACAGCAAATGCAGCAAATCGACGCTGCTGCCGTTTTTGCTGACCAAAACCACGCCGATGGCAAGGCTGCTCAAATAAAATGCGGCAAAGTTCGCATCTTCTTTCAATGAAGTAAACCGGCTGACCAAACCTGCCAGCAAAGCCATCAGCAAACCGGCCGCAAAACCGCCGACACTCATCGCAGGCAAACTCAAACCGGCAAACATATAGCCAATAGCCGCACCGGGCAAAACTGCATGGCTCAAGGCATCACCCACCAAACTCATGCGGCGCATCACCAAAAATACACCGACAGGCGCCGCGCTCAATGCCAGACAGAAAATCGACGCCAGGGCATAGCGCATAAAGTCAAATTCGGCAAACGGCGCGACGACCAAATCATATAAATCCATGTTTTATCGCTTTTTTATTAATCTCTGAAAGCCTGAGGCCGTCTGAAAAATACTTACTTTCAGACGGCCTTGTCCATTAAACCGCGCACCAATCGGCCGCTTCCTGTTTCTGCATCATTCGGTTTGCCTGTGCCAAAAACTCATCGGTCAACACATTTTCAGTCGCACCGGCAGTCACTTTTTCACGCGCCAAAAGCAGCGTGTTGGCAAAATATGCCCTCACCTGCTCGTAATCATGCAACACGGCAATCACCGCCTGACCGTCCTGATGGCATTGGCGCAAAACTTCCAACAGCGCATAAGTCGTCCGCGCGTCCACCGCGTTAAACGGTTCGTCCAACAGCAAAAATTTGGCATCCTGCACCAGCATCCGCGCAAACAATACGCGTTGGAATTGGCCATTGGACAAGTGCGCAATTTGGCGCGTGGCAAAATCCTGCATTTCCACGCGTTCCAAAGCCGCCATCACGCGCTTTTTCTGCGCCGCGTTCACGCGTCCGAAAAATCCGATTTCATACCACAGCCCCATCGCCGCCAGTTCAAACACCGTCATCGGCTGGCTGCGGTCAATGTCCGACTGCTGCGGCAGATAGGCAATGTCCTTGCGCGCCATATTTTCATAGCGCACGCTGCCCGTATCCGTCTTCTGCAAACCCATAATGGCTTTGAGCAGGGTCGATTTGCCCGCGCCGTTCGGCCCGAAAATCGTCCACATCTTGCCATCTTCAAACACCATATCGATATGGTGCACCACCGGCCTTCGCTGATAGCTGACCGTCAGATTTTCCACCACGATACTCATGGCGACACCGCCCAAAAATATACAGCCCACAACGCCGCCAATGCGGCAAGCGCAATCAGCAGCCTTTGCAGCAATCCGGTCAACAATACAGAATTCATAAGCCTAAAACCGCCCTTGCCCGAATACGGACAACAGGCCGACTGAAAGAAAATTAAAACATTAAAATGATACTGTATAACGTTAACCCTGTAAATTTCTTTCGTTTTCAGACGGCATCGGGCAAAAGGCCGAATATCGGTTACAATCCGTTTTTTATTTGATGATTGTCCTATGTCTATTCCACTCTTAAACGAAAAACTCAATACCGAAACCGCCCGCATTTCATGGGAAGAGCTGCAACCCCACTTCGCACGCGGTGCCGCCGTCTATGTTGCGCCCGATTTGGATTTGATTGCCGTCGCCCGCCATGTTGCCGAAGATGAAGCCGCGCCATTGAAACAATGGATGAAACAAGGCAAATTCGGTGCCATCAGCGATGATATGGCGCGCACATTTTTAGCGGATAAGCAGGAAATGTGGGCGGTTGTCGTGGCGCCGTGGGTATTGGTACAGCCTTGCAAAGACTGATTAGGCTGTCTGAAAAAACAAAACCGGAACATTTCACATGTTCCGGTTTTTCATTTTTCAGACGACCTATTGTAAAGTAAAGCCAGCTTTGAATTCAAGCTTCGGCACCCCGATAACGAAACGTTTACCGATGCTGTCTTCAAACTCATACGCGCCTTCGATACTGCCCCAAGGAGTGCTGATTTGCGAACCGCTGTTGTACTCATAGGCTTCGCCCGGGTACAAAACAGGTTGCTCTTCAATCAAGCCGGCATGACCGACCTGCTCTGTCTCACCGTGTCCGTCGGTGATTTCCCAAAAACGCTGACGCAAAGTAATGATTTCATCACTGCGGTTGCAGATGGTAATCAGATAATTGAAGGCGTAGCGGTCGCGATAGACGTCGCTCTGACCGGCCATATAACGCGGCTCCACGTTAATCTCGATTTCATTCATAATTGTTTACCCCGTATGGTATTTATTTTATTTCAATCCGAATAATTCCGGCGTGCCCGCCCTATTTTTGCAAAGGGTCGAAACACTTAAAACGCATCACGCGATCCAATAAAACAGGCCCAAGACCATCAAGGTCATCACAGCCGCAATCAAATCATCAAGCATAATGCCCAAACCTCCATGAATCCGCCGGTCAAACCATTTGATCGGCCATGGTTTCAACGCATCAAACAAGCGGAAAATAACAAAAGCCGCCAGCCACCAGCTCCATTTAAACGGAATCAGCGACAGCACCAACAGCATTGCGACAATTTCATCCCAGACGATACCGCCGTAATCCTGAATGCCCAGCTCCCTCTCGGTATAACCACAAATGCGGATACCCCAGAAAAACAAGGCAATACACAATAAAAGCAATATCCAACCATCTATGCCCAACAGGCACAATACAAAAGCCAGAGGTAATGCTGCCAGCGTTCCGGCCGTACCCGGCGCAACCGGCGACAAGCCGCTGCCGAAACCAAATCCTAAAAAACACAATGGTTTATGCAACAGCCAAGAAAAAGTAGGTTTACGTTCAGCCAAAATGATCAAATCCTAAAGAAGTCAGTTCCAATACGCCGCCTTCGGCATCCAAAATATTCAGACGGCCTGAGTCAGTCATTTTACCAATTCGGGCAACCGGTACGCCACTTTGTTCCGCTACCTGATAAACGCGTTCCCTATCTTCTGGAGCAGCAGTAAAAATCAGTTCGTAATCATCGCCGCCGGCCAATACTGCCGACAACCATTGCTCGCGCGACAAAACGTTTTTCAATTCAGGCAACGACGGCACACAATCGGCAAATATTTCCGCCCCGACAGCAGAGGCTTTTAAAATATGTCCCACATCTTGAGCCAGGCCGTCTGAAACATCTTGCGCAGCATGGGCAAACGGCAACAATGCCTGACCCAATGAAACGCGCGGTTCCGGACGGAGCAATTTATCATCGCAAACCGCCATAATTTCAGACGGTAATTGACAACGCCCCAGATGTTTGTTCAACGCAGCGGCAGCCAAACCCAACCGACCCGATACCCAAATATCGTCGCCGACTTCGGCCGCATCACGCCGCAGGGCATGCCCTGTCGGAACTTCACCTACTATTGTTACATTAAAGACCAAATCGCCCTTGGTGGTATCACCACCAATCAACACCGTATCAAAACGCGCAGCCAAAGCAAAAAAGCTATCGCAAAAGCGTTTGAGCCAGTCTTGATTCAATTCAGGCAACGCAGCACTGAGCAACACCCAACGCGGCTTGGCACCCATTGCGGCCATATCGGACAAATTTACTGCAAGCATTTTCCATGCCAAATCTTCGGGCAAAACATCTTCAAAAAAATGTCTGCCTTTGATCAACATATCAGCGCTAAAACATAAATCAAATCCGTTACTTGGGCGAATAATAGCGGCATCGTCCCCTATACCCAAAATCAGACCTTCCGATTTTTGTCGCTGCAAATATTGTCTGATAAAGTCAAATTCCGTCATATTTATCCAATATAACTATAACTTAGATTACTATATCTAATTTTGTGCCAGCCTGATGTTTGCCTGCTAAAACGTCAAACATTACACTTCAACACTATTTAGATATAAAACTCAATAGGTTAAAGGCCGTCTGAAAATATAGATTTCAGACGGCCTCATGTTCTCAAACCAATCTGAGCAGGTATATTTACAGATAGACGATTTCGCCTGTCCGCCCCCTGCTCTCTCGGCTTGCCCACCAAATAAATTGCGGCAGGACATCTTCGTAGTTTTTACGTTCGCTTTTCGATTCGCCCGGATGAGATTTGATACGTTGTGGCGAATTGATGGCACCCGGCACCAAAACATTGGCACGCAGGTTGTCAAAACGTTCCCACTCATCCGCGGCCACTTTACACAAATAATTGAGCGCGGCTTTAGAGGCACCAAAACCGCCCCAATAGGCTTGCGGTTTCTCGCCGTGGCTTTCGCCAACAAAAATCACAGAAGCATCTTCGGATTGCTTCAACAATGGGAACAGCGCACGGGTCAAGCCCATAGGCGCAACGGTATTGATGCGGTATTGGTTGACCCATTCCGATACGGTTTGGAAGTCCAATGGCGACAAGGCATAGAAATAGCTGGCGCAATGCACCACGCCATCCAATTTTCCGCCTGTTGCTTCATCAATAGTTTCCGCGAATTGCTTAAACTCTTTCTCCTCTGCGCTCATCAAATCAAAGCAGATGGCAAACGGCTCAGGGCTGCCCGCAGCCACAATGGCATCATATACTTTTTCCAAACGCTTTTGATGACGCGCCACCAAAATGACAGTCGCTCCGGCAGCCGCATAGGCTTTGCCAACCTGCTCGCCCAAGCCTTGAGATGCGCCGGTAATCAAGATGGTTTTGTTCGCTAATGTCGTCATGACTTTTCCTTGAACTTTATGGTTTCGGATATTGTATCGGCTTGGTAAGTTTTGTAAAGTCAAAAAGGCTGTCTGAACATTCAGACGGCCTCCGTTTATTCAACCTGTAAATCCAGCATAAGCTTTTCAGCCGCGGCAAAGCCTGACTGAACAGCAGCCTCCAATGTTGCCGGATAACGCGGATGGAGGTAGTCGCCGGCCGGATAAATACGGCGATGGTACAACCATGAGAAATCTGGTTGTACAAAATCAACCGTTGCCGCCGTAGTCGCGCGTTTTTCCGTAATAATGCGTACGGTTTCGGGCTTACCTAAATCCGGACAAATCCGCTTAATGTCCGCATGAATTTTCTCGGCCAAATCTTTATCCTTCCAAGCTTCGGTGCAATCGGAAACGCTGATGACAACCGCGACTTCATTATCCGGTAAACCCAACGCCCCCCGATGTAACACCCATTGCGCCGTACCATCAGAAAACCCGGTTAAAGGTGCTGGCAGTTTGACTGCTTGGGCATAACGCAAATAAACCGTGGTAATCGCATGGTAACTCAACGATTGATAGGCCGTCTGAATATAGTCAGGCGTATCTTCGGGCAGAAGTGCGTCAACATGATATGGCGCAACAGCCAAAATCACCGCATCAAATACTTCACCATTGATTTCAATTCGGCCATCGATATGATGGTTTAAATGTGAAACACGAGTTTCAAGATGTATCTTTGCACCATGCGTGAGTAGGAACGCCAACGCCGGTTCGGCTACGATCCGCCCTAAATCCTGCTTAGGCAAAAGATAATCGCTGTTCGCCTTTTCAGACCACACGCCATCATTCAATACATTACATAAAATGCGCAACGATGCCTGTTCTAACGGCGTATTTAAAGCACCCCAGACCAAAGGTTGCCAAAATTGACCAAGCATACTGCGGGGAACATTTCGTGTTCTCAACCACTTTGCAACCGTCAAATCAGTTTTATGATGAGCAGCCCAACGTTGCAATGCCGACATATCCGACAGCAATTTGATTCTCAATGAAAAAGAAAGATTTTTCGCACGCAGGATACCGACAAGCAAATGCCAAGGCGCAGGCAGAGAGGCCGTCTGAAATTGTAATCCTTCATGGATATACCATCGCAAAGGCTGGCGTAAAAAGGCTGATTCAGGTTGAACGCCAATATGTTGCATCAAAGTTTGAACACCATGATACGCACCCAACAAGATATGCTGCCCATTATCCAAAAAGCTGAATCCATCATCTTTCCCAGACAAGGCACGCGCCCTACCGCCTGCCTGTCTCCCGGCCTCAAACAAAGAAATATCAGCTCGATGAATCAGGGAAACCGCCGCAGACAAACCTGCCCAACCGGCACCAATCACGGCAATTTTTGGACGCTTAGTATTCATGGTTTAAATCCAAACAGCCAAGTTTTCAAAGCAATACGTTTTTTACGGGGAGAAGGAATCGCAATTTTATAAGTCAACACATTTTGCGCACCATCACGGTCAATTTCATTCAACAACGCATAATAAATAGCCGCCATAATCAGGCCGACTTTTTGCGATTTCTTATCCTCAGCCGGCAAAAGCAGCATCGCTTCACGATAAGTTTCACGCGCCCTATTCACTTGAAACTGCATCAATTTTGCAAAATTATCTGTCGGTTTGCACTGCATAATTACGTTGGCAGGCACATCAAACTTCTGCATTTCCTCTATCGGCAGATAAATTCTTCCCTGCCGCGCATCTTCGCCCACATCGCGAATAATGTTCGTCAACTGCAAAGCCAAGCCCATTTTGTCCGCATATTCCAAAGTTTGGGGATTCGAAAAACCTAAAATCCGCGCAATAAGACAACCCACTACCCCTGCAACACGATGGCAATACAGCTTTAATTCATCAAAACTACCATAACGAGCCTGCTCCAAATCCATCTGCATGCCATCAATCAAAGCTTCAAATTCATTCTTCGGCAAATCAAAATTTGCCCGAATATCTTTTAAAGCTTGATGAACGGGATGCTCAGGCATCTCATTATTAAATACTTTCTCCAAATCACTGCGCCACCAATTCAAGGTAATCTGAGCCACATTCGGATCGGTACAGCCATCAACCACATCATCTAGTTCGCGACAAAAAGCATATAAAACAGTGATCGCATTCCGTTTTTCTACCGATAAAAAACGAAAGCCGGATAAAAAACTGGAATGGCTTTCGGCAGCCTTTTGATGACAATAATCCAAAGCACGCACTGTGTATCCTAAAAATATCGTTATAAATAATTAGCAGGGATTTTATCTGTATTTAAAAAAGTACGCCAATATCAAAAACTCATCTTACAACAAGGCCGTCTGAAAGCTATTCTTAAGTATCTTTCAGACGGCCTAATATCCACCATTGCCAATATCGAAACCAACAGCAGCACCACCAACAGCTGTATCAAAGAGTAGCCCCTCTGTATAGTTGCCCTACTCCGTTTTCCGTCAAATGCATTTGAGTACATATCTTTATTCCCTTCATCTTTTATATCCCTATCCGACAGGAGGCGCCCTATCCGTTTGTCCCTTTTGCCCAATGAAGCCCCATTGGTCCAAGCTCTCATTGTCGCCCCCATACAAAGCCGCCCGTCAACCCGAACCGGCAAACGGTTCGGCCTCGGGGCGGCGTATACGGCAGTTAACCGTCAGGCTTATTTTTTCACGGCAGGCTGTGCGGCCTTAGGCGTTGCAGGAGAAACCGTCGCCTCCGCCTTCAACTTATTCAGCACCGCATCACCGATGCCCTTCACGTTTTTCAGCTCCTCCACCGATTTGAACGCACCGTTCTTCTGACGGTATTCCACAATCGATTTCGCCTTAGCCGGACCGATACCCGGCAATGCCTCCAGTTCGGCAGAAGACGCGGTATTGATATTCACGGCGGCCAAAGAGAATGCTGCACAGACAGCGGCAAATGCACCAAATAAAAATTTCTTCATCAGATTTTTTCCCATAACATATTTGATTGAATCAGTCATAAAGTCTACCGAATGGTTTTATTCCACTCTGTAAACACTGTCACATACGCAGATAGGGCAACAGCCCATACCACATAAATGCTTACGACATAATAACGCAAATACCGTTCGATTTCAAATATTCTAAACAGTTAACCGTAACTTTCGGTACTTTTGTTCAAGAATAACAACAGAGTTGTCATCCTTTAATTTAAACAACAAGCATGCACGAACACTCAATAGGCATCGGAATGGGTATCGGTTCATCAATATCCTTGCACCCATTACCCTACCTCCTATCATCAAACCGACAGAACTAACAGGCATGTAAAAAGCCCCCGACATCAGTCGGGGGCTTCGGAATGGGTGTTTGGCGGTGACCTACTTTCACATGGAAGAACCACACTATCATCGGCGCTGAGTCGTTTCACGGTCCTGTTCGGGAT
>NZ_JBQCWV010000012.1:0-78669 GCF_051957055.1 Neisseria sp. P0020.S005
GATCGCAAATCGTTCCCGCTGTTCTTGAAAGAATGCGAATTTCGATTTAACTTCGGCACACCGTCTCAACAGCTTAAAATCCTGCGGGATTGGTGTGGAATTTAGGGCTAATCTACGTCAGCCCCTATCGATATGCAGAGCGAAGATTTATACATCAGCGAACACCAGATTCGCGTGCATTACCGGTTTAAAAACACCTCCTCGCAAGACCTTACCGAAACCGTCCTTTTCCCTTTGCCGATTGTTCCTGCTTTCACCGATTCCGACTTTGCCGACACCAAAGGCTTAGTGAACAGCTTCCGAATTTACGTCGACGGCAAACCTGTCCGCCCGCAAGCCCACGTCCGCGCCTATTTTGAACGGCGTAACGGCTCGCTGGTGGACGTGACCGCCGATTTGAAAAAATGCGGTTTGAGCGATCAGGAACTGATGCACCCGTGGACACAAAACAAAGATGCCGAAAAGCTCAATAAGAAAATTCGTACTTGCAGCTCGCCTAAAATCAAATCCTTGCTTCCAGCCAGCGAATCGAACATAGTGGGCTGGACGTCTTGGTCGTCTCAGATTGTTTACAGCTGGAAGCAAACCTTCAAAGCCGGCAGCGTCACCGAAATCAAACACCAATACACCCCGCTGGTCGGCGGCAGCTTCCTGCCTTCGCTCAAAGCCAAAGACAGCAAAGCATTTATAGATGAGTACTGCATGGATGAAAACTTCCTCAACAACTTTAAAAATGTGAAAGAAGAAAAGGTCTATCACTATTTGGGCTATGTCTTGACCACAGGTGCCAACTGGGCAAAACCCATCGGTAAATTCACGTTGACCATAGACCGCGAGCCCAATACCGTGATTTCGCTTTGTTGGGACAAATCCCTGCGCAAAGTCGGGCCGAACCGCTTCCAAGCAGTCAAAGAAAATTTCCTGCCGAAGAAAGACTTGGACATTATTTTCGTTTATAAATAATCTTATTCGGCATATATAAAAGGTCGTCTGAAAGCTTATTTAGGTTTTCAGACGGCCTTTTGTTACAATAACGCTTTTGCGTTTCTAAGGTTTTTCCATGTCTAAACCCACTGTTTCCCCGATGATGCAGCAGTATCTCGACATCAAATCGCAACACGCCGACAAGCTGGTGTTTTACCGCATGGGCGATTTTTACGAGCTGTTTTTGGATGACGCGGTGGAAGCGGCGAAGCTGTTGGACATCACCCTGACCACGCGCGGGCAGATGGACGGCGTACCGATTAAGATGGCGGGCGTGCCGTTTCACGCGGCGGAGCAATATCTGGCGCGACTGGTGAAGATGGGCAAAAGCGTGGCGGTGTGCGAGCAGGTGGGCGAAGTCGGCACGGGCAAAGGGCCGGTGGAGCGCAAAGTCGTGCGCATTGTGACGCCCGGCACACTGACCGACGCGGCGTTTTTGGAAGACAAGGAAACCAACCGCATCGCGGCGGTGAACGCGGATAAAAAACACGTCGCCATCGCGTGGGCATCTTTGCAAAGCGGCGAATTCAAAACCAAGCTGACGACGGCGGACAAACTCGCCGACGAGCTGGCGCGTTTGCAGGCGGCGGAAATCCTGTTGCCCGAAGGCAAAAGCCTGCCTGACGGTTTTCATGCAACTTCTGCCAACATCACGCGCCTGAACTCGTGGCAGTTTGCCGCCGATGCAGGCGCGAAATTGTTGACCGAATACTTCGGCTGCCAAGACCTGCACGGCTTCGGTTTGGACGGCAAGGAACACGAAGCCGCCGTCGGCGCGGCGGGCGCGCTGCTGAACTACATCCGCCTGACGCAAAACCTGATGCCGCAACACTTAGACGGCATTTCGCTCGAAACCGACAGCCAATATATCGGCATGGACGCCGCCACGCGCCGCAATCTCGAAATCACGCAAACCCTCTCCGGCAAAAAATCGCCGACCCTGTTTTCCATACTCGACGGCTGCGCCACCCACATGGGCAGCCGCCTCTTGGCACTCTGGCTGCACCACCCCTTACGCAGCCGCGCCCACATCCGCGCCCGCCAAGAAGCCGTTGCCGCGCTGGGTTCGCAATACGAAACCCTGCAAGGCCGTCTGAAAAACATCGCGGACATCGAACGCATCGCCGCCCGCATCGCCGTCGGCAACGCCCGCCCGCGCGACCTTGCCGCCTTGCGCGACAGCCTGTTTGCCCTGAATGAAATCGAACTGTCCGCCGAGGGCAGCAGTCTCTTAGAAACCCTCAAAGCCGTTTTCCCCGAAACCCTGCCCGTCGCCGAAACCCTCAAAGCCGCCGTGATGCCCGAACCCGCCGTCTGGCTCAAAGACGGCGGCGTCATCAACCAAGGCTATTGCGCAGAACTCGACGAGTTGCGCCACATCCAAAACCACGGCGACGAATTCCTGCTCGACCTCGAAGCGCGCGAACGCGAACGCACCGGCCTCTCCACCCTCAAAGTCGAGTTCAACCGCGTCCACGGCTTCTACATCGAGCTTTCCAAAGTCCAGGCCGGACAAGCCCCCGCCGACTACCAACGCCGCCAGACCCTGAAAAACGCCGAACGCTTTATCACCCCCGAACTCAAAACCTTCGAAGACAAAGTCCTGACCGCGCAAGAGCAAGCATTGGCATTGGAAAAACGCCTGTTTGAAGCCCTGCTGAAAGAAGTTCAGACGGCCTTGCCGCAGCTTCAAAAAGCCGCCAAAGCCGCCGCTGCGCTGGACGTACTTTCCACCTTTGCCGCCACCGCCGCCGAACGCGGCTTCGTTTGTCCTGAGTTCGCCGACTACCCCATTATCCATATCGAAAACGGCCGCCATCCTGTCGTCGAGCAACAAGTGCGCCACTTCACCGCCAACCACACCCGCCTCGACCACAAACACCGCCTCATGCTCCTGACCGGCCCCAACATGGGCGGCAAATCCACCTACATGCGTCAAGTCGCCCACATCGTCCTCATGGCGCACACCGGCAGCTTCGTCCCCGCCGATGCCGCCCAAATCGGACCCATTGACCAAATCTTCACCCGCATCGGCGCCTCCGACGACCTCGCCTCCAACCGCTCCACCTTCATGGTCGAAATGAGCGAAACCGCCTACATCCTCCACCACGCCACTGAGCAATCCCTCGTCCTCATGGACGAAGTCGGACGCGGCACTTCGACTTTTGACGGCCTCGCCCTCGCGCACGCCATTGCCGAACACCTGCTGCAAAAAAACAAATCCTTCAGCCTCTTCGCCACCCACTATTTCGAGCTGACCCGCCTGCCCGAAACCCACGCAACGGCGGTCAATATGCACCTCTCCGCACTCGAACAAGGACAAGACATTGTCTTCCTCCACCACATCGAGCCCGGCCCCGCCAGCAAAAGCTACGGCATCGCCGTCGCCAAACTCGCCGGCCTGCCTAACCGCGCCCTCAAAGCCGCCCAAAAACATCTGGACGAACTCGAAGCCCAAGCCGCCGCCAACCGTCCGCAGTTGGATATTTTCAGCGCCATGCCGTCTGAAAATAGGGCGGATGAGGAAGAGCCGGACATTGAACCGGTTTGCCATGCCCAGACCGATGAGTTGGCCGAAGCGTTGGCGCAAATCCAGCCCGACAACCTTACGCCGCGCGAAGCTTTGGATGCCTTGTACCGTTTGAAAGAAATCTGCAACAAGGTGTCGTAAACAAGGCAAAGGCCGTCTGAAACAGGGGAAACATATAATGAGTTTTGCTGACATTACCGTGGTGGGTATTACCGGCGCAGATTCTTATACCGAGGGCACGATGTACGCCGTTGCCCGCAGCTGTGCCGAATTGCCCGGTAGCCGTGGATTGCTGATTAGCCCGAGCTGTCCGCAAGATTTGCCGGAGAATATCCGACATCAGCCTTGCCGGCCATTCGGTTATTTGGAATACAATCTGTTTGTTTTGTACCAACTGATGTATTACATCGAAACCGATTATTGTTTGATTGTTCAAAATGACGGCTGGGTGTTGAACGGTCAAAACTGGCAGGATGCCTATCGGGAATATGACTACATCGGCGCACCTTTGCCGATTTTGTTGGAAACCGAAGCCGACGGGCAGTTTTTCCTGAAGGGGACCGACCAATATTTGGCCAAACAGCATCTGATTCAGACTTCCCCGAATTTGGACGAGCCGCAGAACGGCGGTTTCAGCCTGCGCAGCAAGCGGCTTTTAACCATGCCGAGGCAACTGGGCTTAAATGTAGAAATCCGGCCGCCTTTGCCGCCGAAAGACGGAAAAATGGCCGGTATGGAATGGCTGGTGCGGCTGCACCACGAGGATATGTTTTTGACGGCGCAACACCGTTATAGATTGCAGGACTTGGGTTTGAAATTCGCGCCTCCGAATATTGCGACACAATTTTCTTCAGAAGTACCGTTTATCAATCGAATGAGGAATGTCCCTTTAGAGCACGTCTTTGGGGCGCACTGGATGGGCAATGTAGTCTTGACCGGCTGCAACCGTGTCCGTTTTGCCCAATTAAATGGTGATGAGTTGGAAACATTATCCCGTTTTTTTAGAAATTTGGGTTATGAATTAGAATAAATAAAGGCCGTCTGAAAGTTCAGACGGCCTTTTTTAATGGCTGTTAATGATGATGGTGGGCATGGCGTGCGGCCGCGCGTTTGGTACCGACAGGCACAATCAGCGTCGCGTAAGTATTGTCTTTCTGACATACGCTTTTATCGCCGTAATCGGTCTCGTTCACCACTTTGATTTTCCACAAACCGTCAATCAGCGTAATCACATTGACCACGCCGTTTTTATCGGTTTTGCCGGAGAAGCCTTGAGGCTCGCGGTGGTCATGGGTTGATTCCAAGTCCATTTCGGCCAAAGTGTCCGAGCTGGCGGTAACGGTGGCTTTAACCAAAGGCTCGCCTTTGTACAGGACTTTGACCGGCAAAATACCGCCGGCTTTGACTGCGTTCGGATTTTTCAGCGGAACCAGTTCCAGCTCTTGGCCAATAGGGCGGGTCAATACCGCTTCATCGACTGCGCCGTTGCCCACTTGGACGAAACTCTTGCCGAACATTTGCGATTGTTCGCAATAGGTGGCACCGGCCAGCTGTTTCAAGGTTTGCTGTTTCCAGCCGTCTTGGTTTTTCGACCAGAAAGTCGGTTGGTAGGTCGCGCTGACCCAGTAGGAGCCTGCGGGCAGGGCGGCTTTGGAAACGTATTGATAGTTTTCGCCTTTATTTACCAAATCAACGGTTTTCTTTGAGCTGTCGGTCAATTGCAGCGGTTTGAAAATATGCACGCGGTCGTCGGCGATTTTTTCGACATTGGGGAAGTCGTGGCTGTAACCCAAATCCGCATGCAGGATTTTGCCGGCAGGCTGATGTGCCGGTGCGGCCACCCAAACATCGTGCGCCTGTGCCGCTGCGCCTAATCCCAGCAATCCTAAAAGCATCCATTGTTTCATAGTTTCTACACTCCATTTTGTTGTTGAATGAAAGGCCTTGTATTTTGGCGAGTAGAAACATTACTCTTATTTACATTTTTTGTAAATAATAAGAACTATATTTTTTAATTATAAATAATTATTTATATTGGATTTTCAGACGGCCTGACGTATTGGTAATGCTGTTTGCAACGTATGTTTATCTTGTATAAATAGCTACTTTAATCTTTATCTGATTGATGTATATATAATTTATTGTGATTTTTGTCTGAGTGGGCATTTTTTTCCGACTTCCGCCCGGATTGTATATAACCAAAACTGATAAACGCGAAAGCAAACATTATTTCCAGTTTGCATCCAATCCCGATAAAGTGCTCCCATATTTTTAACAGGAGCTGATCATGAATATCCATACGCTTTCTTTTGCCGCTTTGACCGCCGCGCTGGCTTTGAGCGCGTGCTCGCCAACAGCCGAACAATCCGCCGACAATGCTTCTCAAGCTACCGGAGGTAAGGGGAGCGAAGTCAAATTGCTGAATGTCTCCTATGATGTCGCCCGCGATTTTTATAAAGAATACAATCCTTTATTTGTCAAAGAGTTTGCTGCAAAAAACGGCGGACAGTCGGTTGAGGTCCAACAGTCGCACGGCGGCTCCAGCAAGCAGGCTTTGGCTGTCGCCAATGGTTTGGCTGCCGATGTGGTAACCATGAACCAGACTTCCGATATTGAGCTTTTGGTGAAAAAAGGTTTGGTCAAAGCCGATTGGAACACGCGCCTGCCGGACAATGCCGTGCCTTATACCAGCAACGTCGTTTTCTTGGTGCGCAAAGGTAATCCGAAATACATTCAGGACTGGGGCGATTTGGCCAAAGACGGCGTGCAAATCGTTTTGGCGAACCCGAAAACCACCGGCAACGGCCGCTACGCCTTTTTGGGTGCGTACGGTTATGGTTTGAAAGTCAATAACGGAGATGAGGGCAAAACCAAAGATTTTGTGGCCGCATTGCTGAAAAACACGCCGGTATTTGAAAACGGCGGCCGCGCAGCAACGACGACTTTCAGCCAACGCCATATCGGCGATGTTTTGGTTACCTTTGAAAATGAGGCCAACTACGTCAGCAAAAAGCTGACCCAAGACCAGTTTGAAATCGTCTATCCGAGCTACACCATTCTTTCCGAAGCGCCGGTTGCCGTCGTGGACAGCGTGGTCGATAAAAAAGGCACACGCGCCGCTGCCGAAGCCTATCTGCAAAACCTCTGGAGCGAACCGGCCCAAGAGTTGGCCGCCAATCTTTACCTGCGTCCGCGCAATGCCGAAGTGTTGGCCAAACACAAAGCCGACTTCCCCGATATTGAAACTTTCAATCCGAATGAGAAATTTGGTCCGTGGGAAGAAATCATGAAAAAATTCTTTGCCGATGGCGGATTGTTTGACCAGCTTTCCAGTAAAAAATAAGGCTTAAACATAGAGGCCGTCTGAAACTTCAGACGGCCTTTTGTTACAATAAGCCTTTTTCTTATCCATCTTTTCCCATGTCCCAACGCAAAATCATCCATATCGATATGGACGCATTCTATGCTTCGGTAGAACTGCGCGAGCAGCCGCAATTGAAAGGACTGCCCGTCGTTGTGGCGTGGGACGGTACGCGGTCGGTCATTTGTGCCGCGTCTTATGAAGCGCGCAAATTCGGTTTGCACTCGGCCATGTCGGTGGCGACGGCGAAAAGGCTGTGTCCGCAGGCGGTGTTTGTGCCGCCGCATTTCGATTGGTACCGCCAAGTGTCGGCGCAGATTCATGCCGTGTTTCGGCGTTATACTGATTTGATCGAGCCATTGTCTTTGGATGAGGCCTATTTGGATGTTACCCGAAATTTTGAAAATATCCCGTATGCCAGCGAGGTAGCCAAACGCATTCGTGCCGAAATTTTTGAAGAAACCGGTTTGACAGCCTCTGCAGGCATCGCGCCCAATAAGTTTTTGGCAAAAATCGCGTCCGACTGGCGCAAGCCGAACGGGCAGTTTGTGCTGCCGCCGCAAAAAATCATGGTGTTTTTGGAGAGCTTGCCGTTGGGTAAGATTCCCGGTGTCGGCAAAGTCACGCTGAAAAAGATGAATGCCCTCGGTATGCAGACCGCCGGCGATTTGCGCCGTTTTGAGCGCGGCGAACTTTTAAACCATTTCGGCCGCTACGGCTACCGCCTTTACGATTTGGCACGCGGTATCGACGAGCGGCCGGTCAAAGCCGAACGCGAACGCCTGCAAATCTCAACCGAAATTACCTTACCTGAAGATTTATCTTTGGCGCAGGCTTCAAGCCATTTGCCGCACCTCGCCGAAGACCTCTGGCGGCAAATCGAACGCAAAAACGTCGAAGCCAAAGGCGTTACCCTCAAACTCAAAACTCACGATTTCCGCATTATTACGCGTTCGCTGACGTATTCTTCCGTCCTTCCCGACAGTGCCTCGCTGCTTCAGGCGGCGCATACTTTGCTGCAACGCATACCGTCGCAACGCGAAGACGCCTTCCGCCTGATCGGTATCGGCGTGAGCCATTTGCTGCCGAAAAACCAGCAGCAGACGCTTTGGTTATAAAGAAATAGAAAAGCATTCTTTCCGTTTGAAGATAGGGCGCAGGACAATATCGTTCCATAACCATATCGACAGCCGTTTCAACAGGCCGTCTGAAAATTATTAGGAACAACCAGCCATGTCTTTATTCCGTCCACAACTCTGGAAAATCCCCGAAATCAGCGATGACGAACGCCGCCGCCTGCCTGAATTGGCTACTGCTTTGGAGCGCCGTTTGCAAGACATTGCCGCTCGCTATCCGCAAGCCGTGTTCGCATCCAGCCTTGCGGTTGAAGATATGGTCATTACCGATGCCGTGTGCCGTCTGAAACTGCCCATCCGTATCATCACGCTCAATACGGGCAAACTCAATCCCGAAACCGCCGCGCTGATTGCCGAAACCAATGCGCGCTATCAAACCGAATTGGAAGTGTTTTATCCCAACCAGCAAACCGCCGATGAATTTGAAGCGGAATTCGGCACAACCGCCATGTACGACAGCGTCGAGTTGCGCCGCCGTTGCTGCCATATCCGCAAAATCGAACCGCTCAACCGCGCTTTACATAACGCCCCCGCATGGCTGACCGGACAACGCCGCAGCCAGTCCGAAACACGCAGCGAATTGAATTTTGAAGAGCTGGATACGGGTCGCAACATCGCCAAATTCAATCCTATTTTTGATTGGGAAGAGCAGGATGTTTGGGCATATGCACACGAGCACCAAGTTCCGCTCAATGCACTGTATCATCAGGGCTATCCCAGTATTGGGTGCGAACCCTGCACGCGTCCGGTCAAGTTGGGCGAAAATATCCGCGCCGGACGATGGTGGTGGGAAAGCAAAGACAGTAAGGAATGCGGTTTGCACAAATAATCAAAGGCCGTCTGAAAATGTTTCAGACGGCCTTTTTGACGATTTAACAAAATGATTTATCAAGAATTTGTTTTTCGTTCAACAAAAGTGGAAAGTAGGGCGGTATTGATGTCCCATTTCCAAATGCCTCGTTCCGAGCCGTCCATACCGCGCAGGAAGAGGTAGCGGATGGCGATTTTGGGCAACGGCTTGCCACGCAGGGCATAGTAGCGCGCGATGGCAACGGCGTAGATCAGGGCTTGCAGGTAGTAGTGATGATGCGCCACGGCTTCGTTCATCGCCTGTTGCGTGTACGCGTTTGCATCGTTGCCCAAATGGTTGGATTTGTAGTCGATTAAAACGACATTGCCGTCTGAATCTTGGCAAACCATATCGATAAAGCCGTTTAAATAGCCTTGCAAATCATGGAAATCAAGCAGTTGCGCGGCTTGGACGCATTCGGGCGGCAGGTTTGCTTCGCTTGAGGCAAACCAACGGCGCAAGTCGTCCAGTTTGAAATCGTCCATGTACAGGGTGAACCCCATTTCGGGCAGGCGTCGGGTCGGCGGAATCTGCGACAGGCTCTCGTTGATTAAAGGTGTCAGGCGGCAGGTGTCGAGCATGGCACTTACCGTCGGCAGCCATTTGTCTTCAAAGCTGTGGCGTTGCAAAACTTCGGCAATCATTTCGGATTGGCTCTCGGCAGAGGCGGCGAAGTCGAGTTTTTCCAACATTTCATGCAAACATACGCCGGCATTGGTGCCTCGGGGGAAATGGTGGATATCGAGGCCGTCTGAAAGCGGGGAAGGCAGGTTTTCAGACGGCATGGCACGGTCTGCGCTTTCTGCCGGGTCGATGGCAGGTTGCAAAGGCTCGTGTTGTTCGTCGGTTGACTTGGTGTGCCGGCTCAAACCGGTAAAGCTGGTGTGGCGGATAAAGTCAAAATCGCGGCGTTTGATGCTATGAGCGCTCAAAGCTTGGTCTTGTTGGCGGCTGTATTGGTAGACGGTTTCTAGCGGGGCTTCTTCCGTGAAGGCAAACTCCGTATTTTCAGGCGCGTTTTTGATAAAGCGTTGCCAGTTGGTTTTAAGCATTTCCACAACGTCTGTCGCGCTTTTATAGCTTTGGCTGACGCTTTCGCGGCCGGCATCCGGTAAACCTTCGAGCAGATAGGCAAAAGGATTGTTGGGCGTACAGTTTTTGTTGGCGGCGGCGTAGATGTTGAGCTGTTCTTCGGCACGGGTAAGGGCGACATAAAGCAGGCGTAAATCTTCTGCCGTCTTTTCGTCGGCAAGATGGCTTAGTTCTGCTTCCGAGGTTTGCGATTTGGCCAGCAGCTCGGTTTCGTGGTTGTCAGTATGCAGGATTTTCCAGTTTTCTTTGGAATTGTCTTTGGTATCCCACGCGAAGGGGCAGTACACCAAAGGATATTGCAAACCTTTCGACGCGTGCATGGTAACGATTTTGACCAGTTTTTCGTCGCTTTCAAGACGGATGGTTTGCGCGTCTGACGGGAAATGGCCGCTGCGCGCACGACTGATTTGTTCGTTTAACCATTTATGCAGGGCGGCAGGGTTGCGGCTTTGGCTGTCTTCTTCGGCTAAAAGCTCCAGAATTTGATAGTAGTTGGTCAGGCTGCGTTCGTTGCCGCCTTTGAGCAGGCGTGTTTCGATGTCATGTCGGGCGGCAAACTGCTGCACGGCGGCAAAAATGCCGCCTTTCCGCCATTTTTCCATGGCCTCGGCAGATGACTCCAGCCATTTGAGCAGCTGGTGTTCATTGTGGTTGAGCTCGTAAATCTCTTTGGCGGTATAGCCGAATAAAACGCCGGTCAAGACAAAGCGCAGCCAGTCGGTTTGCCTTGGGTTGAGCCAAAAGCCGATCAGTGCGGACAGCGAGTTGGCCTCGGCGGAATCGAAAACGGACTGGCGCGACAGCAACACGCTTTGGATACGGCGCTGTTTCAGTTTACCGGCAATCATCGCCGCTTCGTTGTTGGTGCGCACCAAGACGGCAATATCGCCGGATTCCAACGCGCGGCCTTTGAAATTCAGACGGCCTTCGGCGGCTTCATTGAGCGCAAAGGCAATTTCATCGGCACAATATTCGGCGGCACGGCCGCGCAAAATTTCTTTGCCGGTTTGATCGTCCGTATTGAGCCAGCGCACTTGGATGGCGGGGTGGTGTGGCGACAGCCGGCTTTCGGCGCGGCTGGCGAAGACATCGCTGTAATCGATGTTTTCCAATACGAAGGGGTGTTTTTTTTGTTTGAACAAGGCGCTGATGCCGTTAATCAGCTTGGCATGGCTGCGGTAGTTGACGGCGAGGGTGTAATGCCTGTCCGCATCTTGCGCGGCTTGCAGATAGGCGTAAATGTCCGCACCGCGAAAGCTGTAAATCGCCTGTTTGGGGTCGCCAACGAGAAACAGCGGGCAGCCTTGTTCGATAAAAATTTGGCGGAAAATTTCGTATTGCAGCGGGTCGGTATCTTGGAATTCGTCAATCAGCGCGATTTCCCAGTTTGCCGCCGCCGCTTTTGCCAATGCGTTGCCGTGTTCATTGGTGGTCAATGCCTGATGGACATCCAGTAGCAAATCGTCAAACACACGCTCGCGGCGTGATTTTTTTTGTTCGGCAATGGATTGGTTGATGTAGGAAAGTAGGTCGAGTTGCAGGCAGATGAAGACTGCTTCTTCCGCGCTTTCCATTGCCTGCAAATCACGACCGAGATTGGCCAAGGCTTGCAGCTGAATAATTTCCGGCGCATCGGCATCGGCTTTATATTCTTTTTTCAGTTTGCTGTTGAGTGTATCGACACTGAAATGGTTTAGTTTTCCTAGTGTTTGTTTGCTTAGGCGGGGCAGACGGTTGGATTCGGCGTTTGTTTTTAAATCGGTAAAAACATTTTCAAAGGTTTTTCTTTTGTAGGTTTGGCCGTTAAGTTTGGGAAAAATTGCCCAAAATGCTTTTTCCAAGTCTTCCAACTGGTTGCAAATTTTTTCCCATGTTTCTTGAAGGTTGGCTTGGGCTTCTTTCAAATCGCCTTCAGGCCGTCTGAATTTCAGATAGGGGCGGCCGGTATAGCTTTTGATTTCGGCAAGCATTTCTTCGGGCGTGCATTTCCGGTCAAAAACCAATTGTGCCAATGTGGCATCGGTTGCCACTCTCTGCCGCCAAAAGTCTTGCGCAGGAATCAGCAGCCTCTCGCGCGAGTCGTCCGACAGCTCGACATCCAAAGGCGCGCCGCACAAAAACGCGTAATCGCGCAAGACGCGCTGACAGAAGCCGTGGATGGTGTAAATCGATGCGTTGTCAAACTGGCTCAGGGCGGCTTTGAGGCGGAGAATCAGGCGATGGCAGCTTTCCTGTCCGTCTTGCTCGCCTAAAGCCAAAGGAATCAATCGATTGAGAAAGTCATCGGGAGATTTTTTCTCTTTTTCGTAATATTTGTTCAGGCCGTCTGAAATATGTTCCGGCTCGCCGCCCAAAGTTTGGATTTCGTTCAAAACCTGCAACACTTCGTCCAAACGCGCGCGCAAACGGGTTTTCAGTTCTGCCGTCGCCGCCTTGGTAAAGGTAACGACCAGAATTTTCTCGATGTCTTTTTTTTCTAAAACAATCAGTCGGGTAAAGAGCGCGGCAATGCCGTAGGTTTTACCCGTACCGGCAGAAGCTTCGATAAGGTTGGTGCCGTCGATGGAAAGTGTGAGCGCGTCAAAAGGAAGGGCGGAAGACATGGTTGGAACGGAATAATATTAGCGAGGCATTATCATAACAGAGATAGTGTGTTGTTTTGCATTGATGATAAAAATGCCGTCTGAAAACTTTCTGTTTTCAGACGGCATGTCTTAATGGCTATTAAATGACTTCAATAGCGCATCTTAGTAGCGCAAACGGCGTCTGGCGTAGCTTGGTTGGCGAGGACGGTAGGTATAACGGTTCGCCGCAGGAGCTTTACTGTCGTCATAGTAGTACGCAACATTATTACCGTTGATGGTCGTATTGTTGACGCTCAAACCGGTTGGAGAGCCGGTAGTAATAACAACATTGTCGCTTTGGATGGTGTTTGCCGTATTGGTTACGGTGGCTTCGTTTTTACCTTTGGCGTTGATGCCGCCGTTTGGTTTACCTGAAGCGTAGCTGCCGTTGACATTAACGGTCAGATTTTTTTCGTTAACGCTGCTGATTGCGCCGGAAGTATTGACTTTGTTGCCTTCTACTTCAACGGAGTTGTTGGATACCAGGTTGGTACCATGCAGGTTGACGTCACCGTTGTTGGCATTGATTTTAATCTCGTTGCCGGCCGCCACATTCGCGCCTGTGGCGGTAGAAGAAGCGTTATCGGTTTTGTTGACGCCGACAGAGCCATTGACGTGCGGAACGGCAACACCGGTTTCAACATTGATTGTCGCACCAGCGCCGATACCGACATTAACGGCTGTACCTTGGTTGGAGGCAGTATTGGCTGACTCGGTGAAGGTTACGCCGTTGCCTGCGGTAATGTTGACGTTGTTGTTGGCAGTAATGTTGGATGCGATTTCAGCAGAGTCTTTGGCGTTGATGACAACATTGGTAGCATTCATATCGCCTTTGACGGCGGTAGATTCTTTTTTGTTTTCATCAGCGTAGTTGACGTTCAGGTTGGCATTCACATCAACGGTTGAACCGTCTTTGGTGTATGCGCCGATAGTCAAAGAAGCGCCGCCTTGTTTGCTGCTGCTGTTGCTGGTGTTGTGGGCGGCAGTGTTGTGGTATGAACCTGCATCAATGTTGATCGCACCGGTAACATCGTATTTTGTACCTTCATCAGACACTTTGTTATTCGCCAAAACGATGGCATTGCCTGAGTTGATGGTGGTTACGGTTGCAGTGGATTCATTGTGGGTCGAAGAGTTGCCTTGACCTTGTGCAGTGATTTCACCGCCGATGCCTTTGTTGGTGCTGATGCCGGCAGAAACGACCAAACCGCCGCCGTTTTGTTTCACATCGGATTTTGCACCGCTGTGTGCCGCTGCATGGGTAACGTTTTTGGCAGACTCAACCACATTGCCTGTCGCATTAATCACGGTACCTTCTTGATTAATATTGCCGTTGGCAGTGATGGTGGTATTACCGCCGGTGTTGATGTTGGATACATGGGATGTATTCGTTACGGTGGTTGCATCTGTTTTGGTGCTGGTAATGCCGACAGATACGCCGATGCCTGCAACGTTATTTTTTTCGTATGCAGTAGCAGATACGCCCAAATCGGTTACGCGGCCGGATTCGGTCACAGTGTTGCTGCCTTTGGATGCAACAATATTTACGTCATTGGCTGCGGAAATGTTGACGGATTCTTCGCCGTTGATTTGGCTGCCGCTGACGGTAACGTTTGAGTTGGAAGACAACTGGGTGTTTTTACCGGTCAAAATGCTGCCGTTCAGGCCGACAGAGTGGGTGTCGGTGTGGGTATCGGTGAATTTGATACCGGCTTTGGCAGTCACGCTGCCGTTTTCTTTATTGGTTTCGATACCAGAGTAGCCTTTGATGGAATACTCGTTGACCTGTTTGTTTTCTACCGCTTTGGCAGCATCAATGGTCAAATCGCCTGCGGAAGAGAGTTGCAGTTTTTGTGCCGCAAACAATGCAGAACCGATCACATTGATGTCTTTGTTGGAAACAACGGTCAGGTCGGCATTGGAAACCAGGGTAGAACCGGTTACTTTTTCAATGCTGCTGTTGCTGCTGGTTTTAGAGGTAGTGATATTGAAAATCGTACCTTTACGCGCGCTTTGTGAGGAAGTATCGGTGCTGGTGGCGTTTTTAATATCGACATTGCCTGCTTTGGAGCTGACGAATGTACCGGCTTGGCCTTCAACGGTACTGCCGTAAACGTTGACGCCGTTTTTTGCACCCAAGACTACGTTTGAGTTGGCAGTAATGCTGCTGCCATGCAGGTTTTCGGTACGGTTGTTTTGAACTTGGCTTTCACCGCCGAACAGGCCGCCCCAGTATTTTTTCTGGTCATCGAGGCTGTTGGTGTTGATGGTGGTTTGAGTACCCAAGTTGATCTTGTTGACATCGGTAACGACATTGCCGTTTGCCGCGATGCTTGCGCCGTAAGTGCTCAAATCGCCTTCGGAAATCAAACCGATATCACCGGCTGCGGAGATTTTGGTTTGATGGGCGGTAGAGTTTTTTGAAGATTTTGTAGCGATACCGGTTTTCAGAGCGGCAGTTTCGTTTTTGAAGCTGACATAAGTCGAGCTGCTGTCGGTTTCGCTGTTGCTGCTCAATACGATGCCTTGTTGGGCGGCAATGCGTGCATCAGCAGCCGAGGTCAGTTCGGTCGCGTCCAGTTGGACTTTGCCTGTGGTGGCAATATTGACAGAGCCGGCATTGATTTTGGTTTGATGCAGGCTTTCGTCAGCAGAAGAGCTCAGGTTGTTGTTGTACCAAAGGCCTTTGCTTTGAGTATGGTCGGATTCTATACGGTTGGTTGTTTTTACCGCGTTAGAATTGATGTTGCCCGTGGCAGATGCAGTCAGTGCGCCGGCATTGATGTTGGCTGCGCTCAGGTTGAGGCTGCCGCTATTGTTCAAAGTCAATGACTCGGATGCATTGATATTGCTGGCGGTAAAGGTTTCCGTTTTGTTGCGGTCCGAACGGAAGTGCTGAACATTTTTCGCCTCTTTGCCACTAGAAGATTTGTTGGCTGAATGGCTGGTAACCGTGCCTTTGATGTCGGTATCGCGGGCAAACAGTTCCATTTGTGCGCCGGTCAGATTGGCAGACTGGATGCTCAGGTTGCCTTTGCTGTCGATATTCAGGTAGCGGGTGCCGGTAATGGCGGCATTTTGAATGTTTTGTTTGGCGCGTTTGTCGGTCGCGTGGATGCGGATGGTACCGGCGCGCATACTGCCGAAGATATGACCGTCAAGCACCGGCGCATTTGAAGCTGCGTCCAATGCTTCGATTTGTGCGGTTTTGTAGTCGAAGTTGCTTTTACCTGAAGAAACATTGATGGCGTCGGCGGCATTAACGTTGGCTGATTTACCGACAACCACTTGCGGCGCGAGCAGATCAACTACGCGGTTGCCGCTCAAATTGCCGTTGACTTGTAGTTGTTTGCCATTGTCGCTGATATTGAAAGATTTCAACGTGCCGTCTGAAACGGTTGGCGTACCGACAACCAAGGATGCGCGGTTGGCATTCAGGATGCTGCCGCCGTTGTGGGTAATGCCGTTAGGGTTTGCCAAAACATAGTCTGCGGCAATACCGAAGATCTCTTGCTGACCCAAGATCAGGGAAGGGTTTTTGCTGACCACTTCATTCAAGATCACAGATGCGGCCTGACCTTGGAAGTTTTTGTTGGCAGACAGGTTTCCGGCCAGTTGGGATTTACCGGCAGACAGGGCGTTATTCAAAACGGCGCCGTGTTGGGAAACGTTGTACTTGTTATATTGGTTGTGAGAGAGACCTTGGGCTGTCGGTGCGGCAATGTTGACGATGTCAACATTGTGTTGCTGCTGTACCGAAGTTTGGCCGATGGCTTCGATATTGGCCGCTACCGCTGCATTTCCCAGGAATGCAAAGCACACGGCGACAGTTACTTTGCCAGAAGCTGAGAGCTTAGGCTGATATAAAGTGTCGATTTTCATGGATTTTAATCCTTATTTATCGTGATGGAGATTGAATCAGAAATCCCATATCGGGTATGAGATTTCTGTTGAGGAAATTTTGAATGTATTAACATTGTTATAAAATTTTTTACAATAATACCACCAGTACGGCCTTGTGTGCACTATTTCAAATGCAAATATAAACCGCCCATCTTATTGATATTAATGAAAAATTAATAATGTTAAGATGGGCGGTTTATATATTGGATAAAAGGATATATATTTACATAACTTTAAAATGGAATGCGCAAAGAAACGGTCACATGATCCTGTATTTCACTGTTTGATTGGTTGGGCATGCGCGCAAAACCTTTGCCATAGTCGGCAGAAAGTTGCCATTTGTCCGCCTTACCTAAATTCAAACCTGCAACCACACCCATGGCGCGTTGCGAACCTTCGTTATTGTTTTTGGCAACGCCGATGTCTGCGCCCAGATAAGGCTCGATATAGATGCCGTGGGGCGTATTGCGGCGGAAATAAACGGTATTGCTCAACAGGACTGCGCTGTTTGCGCTCAAAGAAGTTGAACGGAAACCGCGTACATTTTGATGACCGACGACGTCCATTTCTTTGGTGGCAAACAAATCATGAGGGCTATATTGGGCATCGATTTGGTGATGGTTGCGCACGATCCATTTACCCAATGGGCGGTTTTGAATCAAATTGCTTTGCAAGGATACAGAGGTATAGCGCTTGTCGAACGGCGTGTGTTCGGTATTTTTTGCAAACCCTTGTTCTACGCCGATATTGTTGAGCCAAATGCCGTTTGGCAGGATGGCTGTATGCGACAGGCCAACTTGTGCCGAATAGATTTCCGGGCTTTGCAATTCCAGTTTGCTGTCGGCAAATTGTGCAGTCTGTTTCACATAATCGATGCCGGCATAGGCGGAGGTAATGTGTTTTTGACTGCGTGAGAATACGCGGTCTGCTTTGATTCCTGCCGCTTTGGATTTGGAGCGGTAGGCATAGCGTGTCACGCTGGGCGTTAAGATGCTTTGCGATTGCGACGCGGCGGCGTAAGTGCTGAATGTCCATGCGCCATAAGGTACTTGGTAGAACATACTGCCGCCGCGACTGTAATGGCTGTCGTGATTGTTTAGATTGGTATAGCCGTTTAGATAAAGGGAGTCGCTCAATCCCAACGGGCTGCCGACACTCAGGCTGCCGCGCAGTGTCGTGGTATTGGGTTTGCTGCCTTTATTGTCGATGGTGACGCTGCCGCCCCAATGTTTTTGGGCATCGTTGTTGAGTTGGATGGAGGCAGTACCGTCATCATGCGGATAAACATCGATGCTGATGTTGTTGCCGACAACATGGTTTGCCTGTTCAATACCTTGGTCGAGGTATTGGATGTTCAGCGGTTTGCCTTGATGATCGGGGAAGAGGGTATTGACATTGACCGTACGGGAGCCGCCGGTAATTTCACGGATTTTGCCTTCGATGACTGCCAATTTCAGGACGCGTTCAGGCGTGGTTTCAAATTTGATTTGCGTATGCGGATAGCCTTGAGCGATATATTCGGCAACGATATCCCGGTTCAGTTGGTTGATGCTGTTTTGATTGATACATTTGGGTAACTTGGCTTCAATCTTTTTGGAATCGATGAGGGTAATACCGGAAAGCTCGATACCGGTGTAATCCAAGCATTCGGTATTGTTTTCAGACGGCCTCTCTTGTTTAACCGCGTCATTATCTTGTTTTTTTTGTAAATCCCATGCCGACTGCTCGCGTTTTTGGATTTCGACCGAATGAATCTGGTCGAGATTGTCGCGGAAGTCTTTGTCGAATTGGTTGGGTACGTTTTTATCGATTTGATCAAGCGGATTCGGCGTATTGGCTGCATAGGCGTTCAGCGCGGAGAGAATCAATACGGGCAGGGGAAGAAGGCGGGATTTATACATGGTGTCGTAATTTTATAGAGATAATAATCGGGTTTATTTTATCGAAAATAGCTGCTTGGGGCGTATCGGTTTTTATTCTTGTCTGCAATCAGGGTTTATTAAGCAATAATGGGAAAATTTCTATGATAATACCATAAAAGTATTAAGGGAATTTAAATAACAAAAACCTGCCTTTGAAAAGGCAGGTTTTTTTCAGACGGCCTTTGAGCCGTTAAAGATTTTGCAAACGCTCGACAGAAGGTGCGTAGTAGTAAGCACCTGATACGGCTTTAGACAAATGTTTCAACAGCAAGTCGGTTTTGCCGTCAGATTCGCCGAACATATTGAGCAGTTGAACTTCAATATTGTGCAGCGTGTTGCAATAGGAAGTGAACATCAGACCATGTTCGCCACTGAGTTTGCCGAAGGGCAGGCTGCGGCGAACGATTTTCAGGCCAATGCCGTTTTCTTTGACATTGACGCGACCGAGATGAGAGTCGGGCAGGCGCACGTCTTTGCTGAATTCGTCATTGGTTTCTTTGCTGCGGCCAACGCTGGCTTCTTGTTCGGCAGTAGGAACGGCATCCCATTTTTTCAAATCGTGCAGATATTTTTGAAGCAAAACATAGCTGCCGCCGGCATCCGGCTTGCCTTCGGGAATGATGGCAACATTGCGCACATTGTCATCGCCCTGCGGATTTTCCGTACCATCGATAAAACCGTCCAAGCCGCGGTCTTCATACAGGCGCAGGCCGTGTTCTTCAGTGGCTACGCGGATGCTGTCGCCGAATGCACCGAAAACAGATTGGGCCAAGGCATAGGCGGCTTTTTGCTCGGTGGCTTGAATGTGGATATAGAGGTCGTGTTGGGTGGAAGGGGCGAGGCCGTTGCCCAATTCAGGGAAAGGTTTGATTTCGCTGCCTTCATCAGTATGGCCGAACGATTGCCATGCGCGGCTGCCGAAGGCAATGGTCAAACCCAAAATATCATTCGGAAAACGAGTTTTTAATTTGGCCAGAGCCTCCAAAGAAAGGCGGCAGGCAGATTTGATGTCTTCGTTGCGGCCGTCTGAAATGTCTGCTTCGATAAAAATACCGGCTTGTGCGTGATCAGGAATAATAGCTGATTGAGGTTGGCTCATGATGATTCCTTTCAAAATATTATGGGTTTTTACGCGGGGGATTATACACTGAAAGTTTCAGACGGCCTAAAATCTGCCTTTTGATTTTTTAGGGCGGAAAGGCATGTTTGGCAAGATGTTTTTTGTGAGTGTCATTCTGTTGCAAGTGTTTACATTCGGGCTCGGGCGTTCGCTGCAATGGCTGTTTGCGCCTTGGATTGGCAAAGTCGGCAGACATTGGCTGATGGGTATTTCCTATTTCATTACAAACGGCTTGTTGGTCGGCTTGCTGCTGGAGTTGGGACATATGATGTTCCGCGTGGTGGCGTTTTGGATGGTGATCTTGCTGTTTGTGATGTATGCCGCGCTGGCGACATTTATCCTGTATCTTTTGCTGCGCCGTTTTGTGGCGCGCCAACCACTGTCACGAAGCCTGCGGCTGTTTGCGCCTTTGTTTGTGGCCGGTTTGCTCGGTTTGGGGATGTATAACGCCTATACGCCCGTGGTCCGACATCAGACCGTATTCATCAATAAGAAAATGGATAAGCCGTTGCGTATCGGCGTGGCCAGTGATTTGCACTTGGGGATTTTGTTCGGCGCGCGTCAATTGGACAAGCTGACGGACATCATGAAGCAGGAACAAGTCGATATGGTGTTGCTGCCAGGCGATTTGATGGACGATACCGTCGATGCCTATCTGAAAGAAAACATGAAACCGCATTTGCAGAAGCTGACTGCGCCGATGGGTGTTTATGCCACTTTGGGCAATCATGACTGGTTCCGCGATCAGAAGCGCATCAAACATGAATTGGAAGCGGCAGGTTTGACGGTTTTGGCCAATCAGGTTTTGGAAGTGAATGGTATGTTGCTGGTAGGGCGGAGCGATGATTTGGATCGCAAGCGTCCCAGCACGGAGCAGCTTTTGGAAGGTCAAAATACCGAATTACCGGTTTTATTGATGGATCACCGTCCTACTTCAATCGAAGCCCATGCACGGCTGCCGATTGATGTGCAAGTTTCCGGCCATGTCCACAACGGCCAAGTTGCACCTGCCAACCTTATCGTCCGTACGCTTTATCGTCTTGCTTACGGTTATGAGGCGATCGGCAACGGCCATTTTTTCACCACTTCGGGCTACGGCTTCTGGGGCATTCCCCTTCGTTTGGGTTCGCAATCAGAAGTGTGGGTTATCGACATCAAGTCAAAGCATTGAAATAGAAATATAAACTTCAGGCCGTCTGAATTTTAGACGGCCTTTTTTATGAAAATTGGGAAAAAATATTAAAATTGGATTATAATCAATGTAAAAAATCAGCCACCGATATAAGTGGCATCATAACTAGGGAACTTACTATGGGTATTATTAGTCTTGCACTTATCTTCGTATCAATCACCGCCGTCTTATTGTATTTCAAACAACAGTTGAAAGACCACAAAAAAGACTGTCACGAATCCTTTGTCTCTTTGCGCATTGCGCTCGACTGCCGCCATCAGGCTGTCCGTCATGTATTGGATGCATACAGCAAACACCTGCAAGAGCAGGGCATTGCATCGGATCAAAACGTTCAGCAGATGTGTGCCGAAGTCGAAACCGCATTGGCGCAAACTGTCAAAACATTTTCCGAATCCAAAATCAAACATCTGTGTGAAGCCGAAACAGCATTGAATTATGCGCTGAAAAAATTGCAAACTGCCGTCAACGGTCTTTTGAAACAGTATCCTGATAAGAAATTGGCCGGTTTGATGGAAATGCTGAATGCAGCAGAAGCGGAAGTCGCATTGGCACGCCGCACTTACAATCGCAGGGCCGGAAGTTACAACCATCATTTAAACAAGCTGCCCAACCGTCTTGTCGCCAAGCCATTAGGCTTTGACAAGCAGGCAGGATTGGTTCGTTTTACGGAAAATCAAACGCAACGCATGAGCAGCAATATGTTGGCTTAAAAATTAAGCAGTTTGCTGAATAAGCGATAAATAAAAGGCCGTCTGAAATATTAATTTCAGACGGCCTTTTGTGTACTGTTAATGAAAAGTACTTAGGCTTTGGCTAATTTATTGAGCAAAGCGGATCAGGCTGTCGGCAAGCTTATCGGCTGCAGTTTCGTAACCTTGTGCAGAGAAGTGAACGCCGTCTTTGGCTGCCAAGCCTTGAGCCATCCAGCTTTTCATGCTGCATGCGCCCCCCATTGCATCTTGCCAAGACCAGAACATGATTTTTTCGTCACGGGCAACGCGTTGCTGCATTTGTTGTACTTCGCTGAGCAAGACAGGACGGTTGCCGCAGCTGCCGTAGGCGGTTTTCAAAGATTCCGGAGCGCCGAGGATCAGGATACCTGCGTTGGGCAAGGTGTTTTTGATTTGACGGATGTAATTGCGCCATGTTCGCTCGGTAGAGGAAATATCGAGGTTGCCGGAAAAGGCTTCATTGGTACCGTAGGCAAGGATGATTAAATCGGCTTTGGTTTGTGCTAAATCTTCCCACATGCCCGGCCGCCATTTTGACCATTGGGATAACTGCGCGCCGTTGATGCCCATGGCGGAAACGGTTACGCCGCGTCCGGGGCGTTCGATATTAATGAAACCGATTTGCCAAGGCATGCTGCTGCTGAGGGTCATCGGCAGGGAGGCATTGGTACGCAACAGTTGCCAACCGTTTTGTGTGGCAGGGATTTCGCGGCCGTTGACGGTCAGGGTTTGCTCTGACCAAACCGGTTTGCCGAAAATGGAGATTTGTTGCATATCCATGCTGCCGTCGGCTGCGCTTAAGGTAACGCTGCCACCATCGGCGCGTGCTTCAATCCCGCCGAAAGAAAAATCGCTGTGTGATTTGCGGCTGCTGATGGTGTTCCAACCGCTGCCGCTGTAACGGACGGTAGCCATACGCTGGCCCTTGACGGTGTTGGGATAAACCCAACCGATGCCGCCGTTGCCCCATTGTTGTTGCAAACGGCGACGCAGGCGGTCGGTGAAATAGTCGCCGGCGGTGTGGGAGTCGCCGACTTGGATAATACGAAACTTGCCGTCTGAAGCATTGTTGAGCTGTTGGAGTTTGTTCAGCCAGGCAGGGCGGTTGGAGTCGTAGTTACTTAACAGGCCGTCATTGGAGGCGCAGGCGGTAATAGGGAGTGCGAGAAGCGTAAGGAGTAAGGTTTTATTAAATTTCATGGTTGTGTATCGTGTGTAAAATTAATTTTTTCCATAATTTTTCCGGCCAATAGCTTTTGGCCTTCTGCGGAAAAGTGAATGCCGTCCTTACTGCGGTAACGGATGATTTTTCCATCTACTTTGACAGAGTCGGCATATTCTTCTGCGCCATTGCTCAACAGTTTGTCGGTCGGCAGCCAAATGGCTTGAGGCGACACCGTACCTGACAGGATTTTGTCGAGGTAGCGCATCTGTTCGTTGAGCTTGGCTTTTTTCATGTAAGGAATGCCCAGCCAAATGACTTGGACATCATGTGTGGAGGCTGCATCAAGAATACGGCGGACGCGGTTGAGGTATTCTGCCTCCCATTCGGGGGAGGCGAACTTCAGGTATTTTTTACCCATCGGGAAATCCCAAGGGTCGTTAGGGCCTAAGAATACAACCAAAACGCGGATGTCGGGTTCTTTTTGCAAAGTTTGTTCGATGGTTTTCGGCCAGTCGAAGAAATTGGGGTAGGATAAACCGGTGCTTTGTTTGCTGAGGTTGACCGATTGTACGCCATATTCTTGCTTGAGGTGCTTTTGTACAAAAGGTGCAACGCCCTGCATCAGCGAGTCGCCGGCAAAGAAAACTTTGTTGCCTTTTTTCAATACAACCTGCGTTGCCGACTGATCAGCCTGATTGCTTGGCTCGCTGGCTGCGGTATCCGTATTGTTGGCTACATCAGAAGCAGCAGAGTCTTTTTGGTTGTCCGATACCCCAATATCTTCGGTATTTTCAGACGACCTTGTTGTTTCAATGCCAGAGTCTTCCGAAGCCAAAGCGTCTTCTGTTTCCAGTGAAGCTTTCAGGCCGTCTGAAAATTCGTAGGCTTTTTGTTGCCAATCCGCACCAATCTTCCACCAAGCGTATTCGGATAAAGGCTCAAGCGGACTGTTCTCATGATAGGTCTGCTGCCAATAGGCATTGATGGAGTTTTGGGCAAACCACGTCAGCGCAAATGCACTGAGCAGAATCGAAACAAACAGGGAGATAAAGCGTTTCATGTTCTGCTCCTTAGAAGTTGGCGTAAATAAAGCCGGGAATGCCGGACGGGGCGAAGACGATAATCAGGGCGAGGATAAGCGTGATGGGGATAAACCACAGCCATGCAGGCAGTTTGTCCAAGCCTTTTACCGATGCTTCAAATAGGCGAAGCAAATACGGGTACAGTAAAAGCATCAGTGAAAATGCACCCAGCAACATAAGGTCGGTAGGCAGAGGTGCATTCCAACCTTTGTCATTGGCAAATAATGCACTGAACAGCATTTCCGTATCGGCAAGCGTTGCGCTGTTGAATACGACAAAAGCGAAACAAACGAAATGGAAAGTAAACAGCCAGGCGAGCGGTTTACCGATTTTCAGACGGCCTAAAGCATTGCGGCCAACGATTTTATCGCCACAATTAAGAAATACTAAAGCCGCACCGTGCAGCGCGCCCCAAATCAAAAAGCTCCAGCCATAGCCATGCCAAATGCCGGAAAGCAACATGGCAATCATCAGATTGAGCTGGGTGCGTCCGAAGCCTTTTTTGCTGCCGCCCAAAGGGATATAGATATAGTCGCGAATCCAAGTGGACAGGCTGATATGCCATCTGTCCCAGAAGTCGCGGATGTTGATGGCGCGAAGCGGCGCGGCAAAGTTTTTCGGCAGTTTGAAGCCGAGCAGCATGGCCAAGCCGATGACCAAATCCGAGTAGCCGGAAAAGTCGAAAAAGAGTTGGAAGGTGTAGCCATAAATCGCAGACAACACGCCCCAGCCGTCGAACTGAGCCGGATTTTCAAAAACAGGCGATACCCAACCTTCCGCTAATACGCCGGCAAGCCACCACTTTTTGGCAATGCCCAACATAATCAGGCCAACCGCCAAAGCCGGATAAATCAGCTGGCGTGCCTGTTTGGTGCGGATTTGCACCAATGCGCCTGCTTGTTCGCCATCTATGCTTTTAAAAGCGGCTGCACGGATAATCGGGCCGGATGTGATGGTGGGGAAGAAGCTCAGATGCAGTAGGAGCTCGTGCCATTCAAAACGCTCCCCTTTAGGCTCGCGGTAGCAATACACCAAGTAAGCCAGCGATTGGAAAGTGTAATAAGACAAGCCCAAAGGCAAAAGGATGTCGATGACGGCGCTTTGCCCCGTATATTGCTGAATAATCGGGCGAAAAAAGTCGAAGTATTTGAAGAAACACAAAACAGTCAATGCCGCCAAAATACCGCAACCCAGCCAAAATTTGCGGATATGCTCATTTTCAGAAAACATCAGCACGCTGACCAGGTAAACCACAGACGAGTAAACCAAAATCAGCGCGGCAAAGATGGGGTCGATACGGTAAAGCCAGCCTAGTCCGGCAACCAAAAGTAAAATGTTTTGAACTTTCGGCAAACGTGCAAATGCCCAGTACAGCAGCAAAAATACGATAAAGAATACCGCAAACTCAATAGACAACAACGGCATGACAATTCCTTGATGTGTTTAAACTTTCAAACTTTTCGATTGATTGTTATTTTTTAGCGTTAAGTTTGGCGCGGATGACTTCGACTACCGCGGGTAAAATCGAAATCACGATGATTGCCGCCATGACTAAGCCCAAATTGTTTTTGACGACGGGGATGTTGGCGAAGAAGTAGCCTGCATAGGAAAACGACAATACCCACAACACCGCGCCGATAATGTTGTAACGGATAAATGTCCCGTAGTGCATATCGCCCATGCCGGCGACAAATGGCGCAAACGTCCGCACAATCGGCACAAAGCGCGCAATGATGATGGTTTTGCCGCCGTGTTTTTCATAGAACGCATGGGTTTTTTCCAAATACGAACGGCGGAAAATTTTGGAATCAGGATTGGCAAACAGTTTTTGTCCAAAATACTTGCCGATCATAAAGTTGGCCGCATCGCCTAAAATGGCGGCCGCTAAGAGCAGCAATACCATAACGTGGATGTTCATGCCGCCGATGGCCGCAATACCGCCTGCAGCAAACAGCAGCGAGTCACCGGGTAAAAATGGCGTTACGACCAAACCGGTTTCGCAGAAAATCACAACAAACAAAATCGCGTAAATCCACGGGCCGTATTGAGCGGAAAGGTGGACAAGGTGTTGGTCGATATGGAGGATGAAATCAATAAGGGTAGAAATCACTAGGGTTCCCCAAATAAAAAGGCCGTCTGAAAAAGAACAGACAAATGTTTCGGCGAGAAGTTCGACATTGTAAAACCAAAGCGGAATAAAACCAATGCCGTAAGCGCGTCAAGATATGTTTAGAAGTGCAGATATGTTGCAGGTATAGGCTTCAGACGGCCTTTATCCTTGATGGTGGACGGCAAAACAACGTAAAATAAAACCGATTTCAATCTAACCGGTGCGCCTTTGTGAACCAGCTCATCTTCGATTTTGCCAGCCATGATTATCCCGGCTTCGACAAATTTCTGGGAACAGAAAATGCCGAGCTGGTGTATGTGTTGCAGCACAAACATGGGCAATTTATCTATGTTTGGGGCGAAGAGGGCGCAGGCAAAAGCCATCTCTTGCAGGCATGGGTCGCACAGGCGCTCGATGCCGGACGAAATGCCATCTATATTGATGCCGCCGCCACGCCGCTGACGGAAGCCGCGTTGGATGCGGAATATCTTGCCATTGACCAAATCGAAAAGCTTAATAATGAAGAACAGGCTTTACTGTTTGCCATCTTCAACCGCTTCCGCAACAGCGGCAAAGGCTTTTTGCTTTTGAGTTCTGAATATACGCCGCAACAACTCGTTATCCGCGAAGACCTGCGCACACGCATGGCGTATTGCTTGGTTTACGAAGTCAAACCGCTGACCGACCGGGAAAAAATCGATGCGCTCGTCAGCATGGCGGCTGCTCGTCAGGTAACCATCGATCCGGAAATCTTCGAATACCTGCTGAACCATTGGCGGCGCGATATGGACAGCCTGATGCAAATGCTCGATACCCTCGACAACTACGCCGTTATGATGGGCAAGCGTATTACTTTGCCGCTTTTGCGCCAGCTTCTAAAACAACAGGAAACCCAATGAAAAACCTTGCCATTTTCGACCTCGACAATACCTTAATCAATACCGATTCGGATCACTCCTGGCCGCAATACCTGATTAAAAAAGGCATAGTGGATGCGGCCGAAACCGAGGCGCAAAATGAAAAGTTCTACCAAGACTATCAAAACGGTTGTCTTGATATCGATGCCTTCCTCAAATTCCATCTCGCGCCTTTAGCCCGATTCAGCAAGGAAGAATTGGCTGAGTTTCATCGCGAGTTTATGGCTGAATATATTGTTCCGTATATTTCCCCGATGCAGCGTATGTTGGTGCAAAGCCATCAAATGGCGGGCGATGAAATGTTGGTTATTTCTTCGACCAACGAATTTATCATTACCCCTATCTGCCATCTTTTCGGTATTTACAACGTCATCGGCACACAGCTTGAAACCGGTGAAGACGGCCGATATACCGGCAACTATGTCGGTACGCCCAGTCTGAAAGAAGGCAAAATTACCCGATTGAACCAATGGCTTGCCGAGCGCGGCGAGACCTTTGAAAGCTACGGTAAGGTTTATTTTTACAGCGACTCCAAAAACGATTTTCCGTTGCTTCGTATCGTGGACGAACCTGTCGCCGTCAATCCGGATGCCGAGCTGGAAAAAGAAGCCAAAGCAAAAGGTTGGCCGATTTTGAATTTCAAATAACGACGAATCAGGCCGTCTGAAATATTTAACCTAACCACAACCCTAATAAGGACTAAAACATGAAAACGACTAAACTCCTCGCCTCAGCCCTGTTGTTTGCCGCTGTATTCGGTACTGCTCAAGCAGCCGATACCGAAACTCTGGAAGCCATGAAAGCGCAAAACGGCAGCGTTAAAACCGTTTTGATGGATGTCTTCACAACACCTGCCGGCGATGTTGACCGCGTAAATATCATTCAATCCAGCGGCAATCCTGAAATGGACGAACGCGCAGTGAAAAGCGTTTCCAAATATCCTTATCCGAAACGCAAAACAGCATCCAAATACCAACATACCGTTACTTTTGAAACCAATGTTGAAGTAATCAACAACTGATTCGGACGCAAGGCCGTCTGAAAAACAAAAGGCGTTTTGATTGGGAAATTCCCTGTCAAAACGCCGTTTTATTCGTTAAACAAGTATAACCAAAATTGCCGTAAAACCACACGCTCCGGTGCTATACTAAAACAAATAAACCGCTTCATCACACATCATGTCTCCCCGTCCAGTTACCATTACTTCTTACAATATGCACAAAGGCATGTCTGCGCTCAACCGCAAAGTACAGGTCAACCGTATGGCTGACGCGTTGGGTGCATTGGGTTCGGACGTTTTGTTTTTACAAGAAGTCCAAGGACAACATCTCAATAGAAGCCGCCGTACCGACTTCCCCGATGCGCCGCATTACGACATCATCGGCGACAGCCTCGATTACCATCGCAGCTACGGCAAAAATGCTGTCTATCCTAAACGACACCACGGCAACGCCATTCTCAGCCGCCTGCCGCTGAAAACGGAAAACAACCTCAACATCAGCGTCAACAAACTCGAACAGCGCGGTCTGTTGCATTGCGAAGTCGTACCCGAAGGTTGGGAAGACCCGCTGGTGTGTTTGTGCGTCCACCTCAACCTGCGCGAGCCGGATCGTCTCAAACAATACCGAGCCATCAGCGACTACGTTGGCCGATATATTCGTCCGGAAAGCCCGTTGATTATCGCCGGCGATTTCAATGACTGGCGGCAGAAATCAGCGCGTGAGCTGGGCAGGGCATTAGATTTGAACGAAGTATTTGTCGATAATACAGGCAAACGCCCCAAAACCTTCCCTTCGCGCCTGCCCATCCTCAGTCTTGACCGCATTTACACGCGCAACCTTGATGTCATCGATTCTGAAATCCACAACAGTAAAGACTGGCAGCATTTGTCAGATCATCTGCCCTTGAGTGTAACGGTTAGACCTCATCGTAAAATGAATATGAAATCAGATAGAAAAATGTGAGGCTGAAATTTTTTAAAGCACTATTGGGAATGTATCGAAAGAAAAAGTTTTTTCGCTCAGATATTTGATATAAAAACAGGCCGTCTGAAAAGTTTCAGACGGCCTGTTTAAGTTTATAAAAAAGCGCAAACCTTTTTGTATCAAAAGTTTGCGCTTTAAATCTGGTGGAGGCGGGGTCAACCGTACTTTGAGATTAACTTATTGATTTAAATATAATCATATTCTTGTTTGCGGTAAAAGTTACCCCAAAAGTTACCCCAAAACTTTAAGGTAGGGGCATTTTTTTGGCACTATTTACCCCTTGTCAGATTGTCAGTTTAAGCCGTTTGGGTAGCAGGGGCAAAAATATTTTGTGGCATTTCTGCCAAGCTGTGAAATATGGTCTGATTGTAACACCAGCAATCACGCGCCGTCTTGTGGGCTGGTGCTTGCTTTATTTTCCAGCCGTCCGATATTGCCTTTCGGGCGGCTTTTGTCTGTATCAGTTCTGCCGGTCATTTGCCCGCAAAAGAAAGCGTATATATACAAAAAAACGCAAAAATCGTTTGTTACCTTGTTACCAATGGCTGAAAGGCTTGCTATTCGTGGCTTTCGTGGTAACAAAATACAAATCTTAACCTTGTTACCATTTGTTACCGCCCCTATTTTTTAAATGTAACCATATGAATATAAAAGGGTAACAAGTGGTAACAAATCGGTAACAAGTAAATTTATGTTCATTTGTTACCGTTTTTTCTGTGTTTTTATATTTATATTCATATAGTTATAAATGTTAAATTTTGTGGTAACAAAGGTAACAAGTGATTTTGCCTCGCGCATATGGTTTTATCTTTTCGCGTGTCTTAGTCTTCTTTCCTTTTTTATGGGCTCGCAAAATTCAAGGGCTACATTATTACGCGCGCGCGTATTGGTGTCGAAATTATTTATCCCTCGTCTGTCTTTGTTGGTCATGGCGGAAATAGGGCGTAATTGCGCTGTAAGCGCGTTTTGCTTTTGTGTAGGGTTAGGTATATGGTATGGTGTGAATGGCTCTAATTTTTGAGATTTAGGGGCTTCCTGTTAATTTTATGCTTTCTTGGTTGGTCTGCCTGAATGTTTAGACGTAAAAAAGCCCGCCTGTGTTGGTCATGGCGGGCTTGGTTAGGATTTTGGAATTAACCCCATGTAAATGATTAGTCGTCCAGTTCTATATTGGTAGCTAAAACATGAAACCAGCCGTTACCTTTCCGCTGGTGTTGATAGCCTCTGTTTTTGTGGTTATATTTCAACAATCCATTATCTGCCAATACACGGCAAACTTTCGCTTCATCGAAACTTTGGGCGATTTCATTAGCAAAGACACGGCGGATTACCCATAATTCCAATTTTTCCCCCTCCTGTTTCCTATATCCTGCATGGTCTTTATTGGTGCTTTTATCGCTCCATTCCATAAACCGTGTGCCTAATGCGTGCTGGGCGATAAAATCCTCTGCCTGCTCAATGATTCGGCGGTCTTCGTGTTTTCCTGCTCCGTTGGCTTCCAGCCATTCATCAAAGCATTTTTTCACGCCTGCCATGCCTACACCTATGGGCAAGCTGGTAACAGGGGCGGCAAGTTCCAAAGCGGCGGCGGCGATAGCAAAGCGTTTTGCTACTCTTCGCGCCTGTCCTGATAGTTCGGGAATGGTTGCCATAAATGCGGCCATGCGCTCCGTTGCCTGCTGTTTGGCTTGTTCTAGGTCGTCTAAAAGCTGTTGGATAAATAGTCTTCCTGCCGTTCCGTGATATTTTTCGGCTGATTGGGCGATATGTTCGCTCAACAATGCGCCATCTTCAAATCCGTGCAATGTGTCATAAATGCCGTATTGCGCGGCGGCTCTGATACTAGGCAGGCGGGCGGCTTGTCCTGCGTTCCAATCGCCCTTATGGTGCTTCAAGATGGAATCGGGGGTCTTTTCGCCAGTGGAAAACATCATCACTTTCCAGCGGCTTAAAGCGCGGTTTCCGCCTTGTTTTGCGCCTTGCACTTTGTTGATACCGTTCATAACGCTATAAACAGTATCGCCGATAACGTGCGGGCTTGCCTGTCCTATTTCGTCCAACACCAACAAGCCATCATTGCGGGCGGCGGCTGTGTTGGAAAAGCCTATTTTCGTACCGCTCCAAGACAACAGGCTTCCTGATGGTTTGCCCCATACGCTCAAGGCTACTTTTGCGGCTGTGGTTTTGCCGTCTGAAGAATCGCCCATCAAGTGGAAGCCCCCCGATTCTTCGTTTAACAGGGAAAGCAACGGAGCGGCAAATGAAGCTCCCAAAGCAAGGCACAAACGGCTATTTCCTATTGCATATCGGGCTATGTTTTGTTGCCAGTCGGTAAGCTCTCCGTTTGGCTGATATGCCTTTGCTTGGCTGGTGTCGCCGTTGTAGATAATGGCGGGGTCTTTGTCGGTCGCGGTGATGGTTTCCCCGCTGGGCATAATGTAGCTGTCTTTGTGCCAGCCTGCGCGGTCGGTAATGGTAAAGGCTGTCGAGCTTCCCTCTTTCTGCAAATAGTCAGCCAGTTTTTCCCTTTTTGCCCGCCCGCTCATGATGACTAGGCCGAAATTCTGCAAACGCTGCCAGCCTTGAACTGTGCCGATTTCTGCTTGTGGTAGGGCGGCGGTCTTTTGTTGGCGTGTGATCTTGTCTTTAAACTTGATAATCCGATAATACGCGCCGTCGTTGTCTTGCCCCGTGCCTATAATGTCGATAGGGTCGGAAAGAAATAGCGGCTCTGCTTCGATAACATCTCCGTCTTTGTCGGTTCTAACGTTTACCCACCATACGCCCCGATTATCGATTTCAAAGTGAGGGCGCGGGCGGAATGGCTCGATATTCTCAAGGTTGTAGTCGTTAGGGCTTTCCTGCTTCGCTGTTTCGGTATTTTTCATGCTGTCTGTCCTCCGAAATGATTGTCTGATTGCTTTTTCTCGTTCAGTTCGTCCAGTGCGTCATAGCCTGGCGTTTTGCTTTGCCATATGCTCGCCTTGATTCCCTGCTTAATGGCTCGCATTGCCAAGTCATAAGCGGCTCTGTAACCAACAGGGCGGGGCGTGTCGTTATCGGCAATAATTGCAATTTCTTTTATACCGTTCAAAAAGTGAAAATTTGCCAAGCTGTTTGCGCTCAAGGCCGCGCATAAGCCCCAATCGTAAGCCTTGCATAATTCACGGGCGGCAAGGGCGGTTTCTATGCCCTCTGCAATGACAAGACGGCCATTTTCAGGAATCGGGAACAGGTGGACGGCTTGCCCTGAAATGCTGCCTTGCTTACGGTTTCGCATTTTCTTGGCCGGTAATGTTTCGCCTGTTACAGGGTCTTTGATTACGAGTTTCTGATAGCGCGGGGCGTGTAGTCCGTCCTCTCCGCATGGCTTGTCATAGGCCGTCTGAAGATAGGTAAGGTGCAAGCCTTGAAGCTCCTCGTCCATATCGCGGATAGCGCAAACCATACAGGGGAAACTACCAAGCAAAAGCGGCTTGTCTTCGCCTGTTGTCCAATAGTCTTTTTCAGGTAGAAAACGGACGTTTTCGGGTAAATGCGCCATCTCCAAACCGCGTGATTTCAGATACTGGATAACAGGGGAATCGGGGCGGATAGGTTCTGTGCTTCTCCATAATGCGGCCAGCTTCTCGATTTGGTCTTTTTCGGGGCGTGGTTGCGCTTGTAGGCGTGTTGGCGGTATCGGCAAAGGGTCTGCATTGTCCATGCCTAAAACGCCTGCAACCTGCTTTAAGGCCGTCTGAATATCACACCTGAAAAAGTGCATTACCAAGCCGAAACCATCGCCCGCGCCGTTGTTGTAATGGCTGCAAATGAATGTGCCGTTTCCGTCCTTGTCGTCATATCTGAAACGGTCTTTCCCTCCACACGCGGGGCAGGGCTGGTGTTTGTTTTTCAGGTATCGCTGGTCTATGCCTAATGCCGCGTGTATTTCCCGCCAGTGGTATTGCGCGGCTGCTCTGATTTCTTTGTATGTTGGTTTCATTTTCCTACTTCCTCGAATCTGTCCATAGCTTCGCGGGCTATGACTGATACAGTATGAATCGCCTCTTTTTGGCTTGCTCCGTCATTCACAATCAGCAAGATGGTGCTTACAACGTCCACCGCTGCGATTGCCTTTTCTTTGCTGTTTAGTTGGTTTGCCAGCTTATCCATGATGGTTTTCATTGCTCTGCCTCCTCTGATACTGGCTCTAAAACAATTCCAGCGGTCGGGTCGGTTTCCCATATCGCGGGCGTTTCCTGCTCTAGTTGCTCCGTGTCGGCGTGGGCGGGCTGGTTACAGGCTCGGACTACCAAAGCCAAAAGCAACACCCAAAACACCAGCAAGGCGCGGTTTAAATACCGGCGGAAACGGTCGGATTTATTGGTCTGTTTCATGGTTTTATCCTTTGCTCTGCCTCCAGTGTTTCAAAACATGAATCTAATAAAATCAATTAGTTATGAAAACACTAGGGCGAAGTTTGCCCTATGCCGTCTGAAATAGGCGGCATAAAGGCGGGTAAATTTCAGGGAATAGGTGGGCTTAATCTGCTTTGGTTACTCTGTAAGTAGCCCATTCTTTCAGGTCGTCTGAAAGCTCCAGCAGGGCGGAAACCTGATTTACAGATTCCGTAAAGCTGTAACCAAACACCAGCAGGTCAAAACCGCTGCCGCCTTTGGGGGTGCATTGGTTGCAGATGTAGCCGCCGCCGTCTGAATCGTCAGGGCGCGGGATGGGGTCGGTTTTGAATATATCCCTCAAGCTCGGATGACAAATCGAAAGATTCCAAGTTTTCCGCATGGGGGACTAGGGTTTGAATGACTGTGGCAAGGCGTGCCGTGCTTCTGATCGCACTTATGGGGGTGTTGTGGACGGGATGGGCGGCCATGTTGTCGCAAATGGTGTCGATGATTGCGCCCGTATTGGCGATAAATTCGCCGCCGTAGTACAGCGCGGCCATAATGCGGTTTGCCAGCTCTAAAGGGATGGTTACCGTTTGGGCTTGATTTTGAATGGTTTGGATTTGGGTAGAATTTGAAGATTTCATGAGATGTTTACCTTTCTGTTTGGCTAATGCCGCCTTTCCGTTCCTACACGGTGGGGCGGCGGGCAAAGGGCAAGGGTAGGAAACTGGCAAACAGTACCAGTGGGCGTGCGCCCTCCTTGCCCCGCCCACCATAAAAAGGTAAAGCTAGGGGATAGATACAAAAAAAACCGCTAGGCGGCTTTGTATCTGCCTGTTTGTTTCAGCTTCCTACGGCTGACCTGCTATTGAACAGGTTAGCTAATCTTGCCGTTTTGCTTGGTGTTTGTAAATACTTTTCAGACGGTATTTTTATAAGCGCCTGATTCTGCTTTTAATTAAAAGGATTTATGCCTCGCCTAGCACGTTTTACAGGCGCGCTTGGCGTTATGACTTGCTCCTTTCCGACACCAGCAAAGAAAACCGCCCGCGTTTCACGGTCTCCCCAAATTGGTTTTTTACATCTTCCATCACGGTTATGATTTCATGCCCCGCTCTGCGAAGCTCCATAATGCGTGAGTTATAGCCAAGTATGCCCATCTGTGCCAACTCCCATGAAGTAACGCTCCCTTTTCTCAATCGGGCTAAAATGCGCTCTCTTTGGCTTGGCGTTTTGGACTTAATACTGATAGAATTATTTTTCATAATCTTTTACCTTTTAATTTCGCCGTCTGAATGGCCGTTCAGGCGGTTTTATTTTTCAAAAATCAGGTCTTGAGTTATCATCGCGCGCGCGGGCGCGTATTGGTCCGAAAACTCCTGTTCTCCTTTCATTAGCTTGCCTGTTCTGTAAGCCATTTCTTCACTTCTCCTGCTACATAAAAGCGGCTGCGCGTGCCTGTGATTTGGCGTGATTGCGGGAATTGTCCTGCTGCCTCCAGTCGTCTGATTTGGCTACTGCTCAAGCGAGTGATTCCGCGCCGTCCTTTCGCTTGGCTTGTCTCAAGTTCTGCAATAGTTAATTGCGCGGTATCAGGTAAGCTGTCGATATTGATAATGTGCATTTATTGCCTCCGTTTGGTTAATCACGCCTGCGGGTTGCTGGCGTTTCGATAGGCACAAATATAGCCGCCTCAATGGGCGGCTGTTTAGGCAGTAGCGTGTTGATTTCATGAAATAGCGTGTTGATTTCATGAAGTCAGCTAGTTGATTTCATGTTTTGCTCAAATTTTTTTATCCACTCTACAACCGTTCTTTCTGTTGGAACATCAGGGGCGGGGATTTCACCGTTATTAATTTTACGGATAATCAGGCTGATTAATTCAGCTTTTCCTCCTCTTTGATTTAACTTTCCCTTTCTTTCCTCCAATAACTGATTTACGGCTGCTATCGTTCCTGCTTTTTCATAAGGGCTTTGCTTGGCTTTTCCTGCTCTTTTAGCGTTTTCCGAAATTGCATTTTCTTTTACTTCTTTTATAAGTTTCTTCAGTTCCTCATCTCTCTGACTGCTCATAAAATCATATTCAGCAATCCTTAAAATGTTCCATGCCCTCAATAAATCGCTCACTGCATTTTTTCTATGAAACTCTTTCCATTCTTGAAGAGGGATTGGAAAATCTATATCACTTGCTTCATCTTCAACAGTTTGTGGGCAAAACCCACTCATAGCATTTTCAAAATGCTTTAAAGCTAAAACTGCGACTAATTCAAACTCTTTTACATTTGGAAGCTCATCATCTTCATCATCTATCCCATATCTCTCAACATACCCTAGTAGCGCTTCATAATCTTCAGTGTTTTCCTCTGTTTCTAAGTATGATGTCTCTTGAATATATTCGATAGCTCGATGTGTTGGATAACAATTTACCTCTCCATCTGAATAATCCCACTCGAACAAATTATGCAGACTATCATCAAAGTGAAGGGCTTCTTTTAGTTCACGAATGGCTGTATCTTCTTCCTCTTGAAAATAATATTCGATGTTTTCATCAATCAATCTAATAGCATATTCAATTTGCTCATGCGTCCTGTTCTGCAACAATCGCTTTAACGCTGCTAACAGTCTGCTTGTAGCTGGTGCTGAAAAGCTACTAGCCTGCCAAGCCAAATTTTCTAATTCTTCCCATGTTCTCATTATGTTAGCCTTAAATTTCCCCGATAACTTGAAGCGGATATTTTCAGACGTATTTTTAGGCAATCGCCTCAATTCCCTTGTTCTTGACGATAGTAAGCAGCTTCAAAGCCGCGCCGCTCGGCTTTTTAATACCCCGCTCCCATTCGGAAACTTGGTTTTTGCCGATGTTTAGATACATGGCAAAAGCGGCTTGTGATAATGCTTCGCGCTCTCTGATTGCCTTGATGTCTTCGCCGCTCAATGGTTTGATTTCGGTCAGGCATGATTTGTCAAAATCGCGCATTGTTTTTTTGTCAATGACGCCGATGTCGTGAAGTCCCTGCATGGTTTCATGTATTGCTGCGAAAATCTCGCTTTTGTATTTCATGGCTGTATCTCCGTGAAAGTGCCGTTTGATTTGGCTTGTTCTATGTCGGTTTCCGTCATTGCCAAGATGATGGCGGCGGCTTTCTTTAATTCTGCAAGTTCTTTGTTCGTGATGTTTTCGCGGTCGTTCTTGGCAAAGGCAGTCATGAAAAACGCCCGTTCCCCACGTCTGAAAAATATCAGGCTACGATAACCGCCGCTTCTGCCTTGTCCTTGCCTTGCTATGCGCTGCTTGATAATACCGCCGCCTAAATCTGCGTCTATCACTCCTTTACCTGCCCGCTCTACCGCTTCTATCAGCTCGGAATCGCTGATTTTGTGCTTCTTGGCAAATTTCGTTATCCACTGGTTTCTAAATATCCGCATGGTTTTCTTTCGTAATGCTTAAGATGATAGTTTATTCTGCCGTTTCCTGCAATACGCCTGAATGTGCTTTCAATTCATCAAGATAATCAGCCCATTTTTGAACCATATCGGCGCGCTGTTCTAAATATTCCGCATGGTTGTAGGCTGCCCTTGTCGTGTTGGGGTCTTTGTGGGCTAGTTGTCGCTCTACCCAATCGGCGTTATAGCCCATCTCATTCAGTATCGTGCTGGCTGTATGTCTAAAGCCGTGCTGTGTGGTTTCTTCCAAGAATCCTAGACGGTCTAATGCTTTTCGTATTGCTCCCTCGCTCAAGGGCTGTTTTTTGCTGGTGTTACAAAATACATATTCATAATGCCCCGTTACGGGTTTCAAGCCGTCCAGTATTGCTAAGGCTTGGCGGCTCAAGGGAACAATATGGTCTATCTTGTTCTTCATGTTTACGCCGTCTTTATAGTATTGCTGCTCCTCCCAATCAATTTCACACCAGCGCAATAAACGCAATTCGGAAGGGCGGGCAAATACATAAGGGGAAAGCTGTAATAGGGCGCGTGTTTGCGGAAAGCCAGCGTAACCGTCAAAAGCTCGTAACATCTCGCCTATCCTTTGCGGGTCTTTAATGAAGCGGTAATGTTTCTGTTCCACCTTTGCCAGCTCTCCCCGCAATTCGGCGGCGGGATTGAATAGGCTCAAGCGAAGTTTCACGGCATATTTGAAAACTTGATTTACTACGTCATAAATTTTTTGTGCCGTGTCATATTTCCCCGCCGATTCCAGCCTCTGCAACAGTCCTAAAACCTCAAGCGGCATGATTTCGTCTATTTTGCGTGTTGCAAGGTCAGGGAAAATATGAAGCTCAAGGCTACGGATAACTCTTTGTGCATGGTCAGGCTTCCATTTATTCGGCTTTGCTACTTGGTCGCTATGCCATTTGCGCGCAATAGCCTCAAATGTGTTTTTTAGCTGCTCTGCCTGCCTCTGTGCTTTGTCTTGCTGGTGTAGCTTAGGGTCTATCCCTTTTGCTATCAGTCCGCGCAATTCTTCGCGTTTTTCTCTTGCTGCTTTTAAGCTGATTTCAGGATAGACACCCAGTCGCATTTCATCGCGTTTGTTGTCGCTTGGCCGGTAGTAACGAAAACGCCAGTATTTGCCATTTCCCCTTGCTTGTAGATATAAGCCGCCGCCATCTGATAACTGCTGGGGGGCTTCCAGTTTTTTGCATTGGCTGTCTGTAAGCGGTAGCGTCTGTTTAGGCATTTTTAATCCAGTTTGGGGTAACTTTTAAAAACTCATTAAGCTATTGTTAATAATTGGTTTTATGGACTTTTGGGGTAACTTGTTTAAAAAAATAGGGCTAATTTGCCCACTTTTCGGGCTTGTTTTTTTGGGTAACTCATGAAAAGTTACCCTAAAAGTTACCCTATAAATTGTGAAAACTCAAGCATACGCCAGCATATTCAAGGTAATAAAAAAGCCTTGAAACCGTTATGGCTCAAGGCTTTATGCGTATTACAGGATACTGCTGAAAATAGGGTATGGTGGAGGCGGGGGGAATCGAACCCCCGTCCGAAAGTCCTCTACAGAGCGTTCTACATACTTAGTTGTGTCTATTTAGAATCTCGTCCCCATCATGCCGACCAACAGGCCTTCAGAGAACCAGTTACCTTAAATCTCGTTTCCTGCCAAGTAACCCGACAGAAAACCAGTCAATGTAGAATGACGTTGCGGTAGCTTGCGCTACACAGCCCATTGACCAACTGCTGCAACGGCAGGCCTTAAGCGGCCAGTGCGTAAGTTTCGTCGTTTGCGACTATTTAAATTCAGTGTTTAACGGGAAATCTGAGACCCCGGTATGCCCGCATCTGCTTTGCAACCCCCGTCGAAACCAAGATCGCCCCCAGATAGGAAAAGTCGATTATACGCATGTCAGCGTGCTTTGCCAAGTTGCCGATTGATTGAAAAGGCCGTCTGAGCAGCAGTTTGCTTTTTCAGACGGCCTGTTTGGTTTAGGTTTATTGATGGTAGTTTTGCAAGAAGCGTTTGAGTTTGTCCATGGCTTCTTCGATTTGATGAACGGGCGGCAGGGTAACGATACGGAAGTGGTCGGGGCGTATCCAGTTGAAGCCTGTACCTTGGACGAACAAGACTTTTTCACGCACGAGCAAATCGTAGACGAATTTCATGTCGTCATGAATACCGTACATTTCGGTATCGATTTTGGGGAACATATACATCGCGCCCATTGGTTTGACGCAGGAAACACCGGGGATTTGGTTGATCAGCTCCCATGCCTTATTGCGTTGTTCCAACAGGCGGCCGCCGGGCAGGATAAATTCGTTGATGCTTTGATAGCCGCCCAAGGCCGTCTGAATGGCGTGTTGCATCGGCGTATTGGCACACAGACGCATGGAGGAGAGCATGTCGAGGCCTTCAATATAACCCTTGGCATGATGTTTCGGGCCGTTGAGCACCATCCAGCCTTGACGGAAACCGGCCACGCGGTAGGCTTTGGAGAGGCCGTTAAAGGTAATGGTCAGTAAGTCGGGGGCGAGGGCAGCGATATGGTGGTGTACGGCGTCGTCGTAGAGGATTTTGTCGTAAATTTCGTCGGCAAAAATAATCAGGCCGTGTTTGCGCGCTAATTCGGCGATTTCGAGCAGGATTTCTTTGCTGTACACCGCGCCTGTCGGGTTGTTGGGGTTGATGACGACGATGGCTTTTGTTTTCGGCGTAATTTTGGCTTCCATATCGGCAAGATTTGGGAACCAGTCATTTTCTTCGTCGCACAAATAATGACGCACATTGCCGCCGGCCAGTGTTGCAGCAGCGGTCCACAGTGGATAGTCAGGCGCAGGAATCAGGATTTCATCGCCGTCGTTGAGCAATGCCTGCATGGACATGGTAATCAGCTCGGACACGCCGTTACCGATGTAAACGTCGTTGACGGTAACGTCGAGCAGACCTTTGGTTTGGTAGTAGTGGACGATAGCTTTGCGTGCGGAGTAAAGACCTTTGGAGTCGCAATAGCCTTGTGAAGTCGGCAGGTTGCGGATGACGTCAACCAAGATTTCATCAGGCGCTTCAAAGCCGAACGGAGCCGGATTGCCGATATTGAGCTTGAGGATTTTGTTGCCTTCTTCTTCCAGTTGCAGGGCTTTTTTATGAACCGGGCCGCGGATGTCGTAGCAAACGTGGTCCAGTTTTGATGATTTGGGGAATTTCTCCATGATGTGTGTTCCGTAAAATTGTAGACAATGGGATAAATGTACTCTTTTTGCGGGTAAATTAAAAGGGTTTCAGACGGTCAAAGCTTACTTATTGCGCGCTTCGGCACGGCGAACCGTCACGCTTTTGCCGCCTATGCCCCAGTTGTCCATATCGATTTCGTCGATGACGACGACGGTCGTCTCAGGGTTTTTGTTGAGAACGTGAGAGAGTAATTCGGTGACGCCTCGGATTAATTCGGCTTTTTGCTCTGCACTCGGGGCTTCGCTGCCGCCGGTTACTTTGATGTTGACATAGGGCATGGCTTTTTCCTTTTAAAATAGCGTTTATATGTTATCTTATTTTTATCAGGCCGTCTGAAATTTGATTGCAGGATTTTTCATTGCTCATGACTGCTTTTACAAAGAATTAAGTTTTTTGGAATAGATTGTTTTTACAATGCGGTTTTATTTTGGATGGATATCGTCATGAACCGTTTTCTTCAGACTTTGATTGTGGCCGCGCCGATGGTGATTGCCGCGCCCTATGTGGCGGCGGAAACGCATCCTGCGCAAAAGCAGATGCAGCAGAATATTGATGCTGTGTTGAAAATTGCACGCAATACTTCTTTGACAGAAGCTCAACGTGTGAAACAGGTTGAGCAGTATGCCAACCGTTATCTGGATTATGAACGTATTTCGGCTTTGGCGGTTGGCGCGCCATGGCGTGAATTTTCTGCCAAACAGAAAACCGATTTTATCCGTGCATTCAAAGATATGGTGATTGCGATGTACTCGCACTCTGCACTGATTGGTGCCGCGGATGCGAATGTGCGCCTGTTGCCGAAGATGACGGCAAACGGCAATAAGTTTGATGTTTTCTCGGAAATTCAGACCAAAAAAGGTACCAAGTATGAAGTGGCTTACCAGCTTTACCAAAGCGGCGGCGTGTATAAGATTTACAACATCCGCGTGGACGGTACCAGCTTGGTAACGGTATACCGCAATCAATTTGGCGAGCTGATTAAGAGCAAAGGCATTGACGGTACGATTGCGACTGTCGAAGCCAAGGGCTTGAAGAAACAATAAGGTAGATTGAGAAAAAGGCCGTCTGAATATTCAGACGGCCTTTTTGTGTTACTGGCTGATTAAGCACGTTTGCGGAATTCGCCGGTACGGGTATCGATTTCGACTTTGTCGCCGTTTTCGATGTAAGACATCACTTGGATTTCGGTGCCGCCAACCAGACGTGCAGTTTTCATCACTTTACCGGAGGTATCGCCTTTAACGGCAGGCTCGGTGTATTCAACTTCGCGAACGATGATGGTAGGCAATTCTACGGAGATTGGGTTGCCTTCGTAGAAAGTAACTTCGCATACGTCTTCCATGCCGTCAACGATGAATTTCAACGCGTCGCCGATGTTGTCGGCTTCGATTTCGTATTGGTTGAATTCTTCGTCCATGAAGACGTACATTGGGTCGGCAAAGTAGCTGTAAGTACAGTTTTTGCGGGCCAAGATTACGACGTCGAATTTGTCGTCGGCTTTGTAAATGCTTTCAGAAGCGGCACCGGTCAGCAGGTTTTTCAGTTTCATGCTGACTTTGGCGGAAGAGCGACCGCCTTTGATGTATTCGGTTTTTTGAACAACCATAGGGTCGTTGCCGACCATGAATACGTTGCCGGCGCGCAGTTCTTGTGCTGTTTTCATTGTAGTTTTCCAATCAAATCGGTTGTAATAAAACGCGCTATTTTAGCGTATTTTTTTGTGCTTTGAAATAAAGGCGGCAAGTTTTTCGACGGCACTTTTTTGGGCAAAAAGTCCGTCCCGCCATTTTGCCGCGCTTTGCCGCCATTCGTTTTGGTGTGCCGTCAGGGTTTGCCATGCCTGCAGGCGTTGGCTGTCGCTGAGTGCTTCTCCGTTGTTGAGCTCGTCGGAAAGGCGGCGGTGTGCCGTGGCGACAACAACATCCGGATAAACCTGATGCGCTTTGTCCCAAAACGCGTGTAGTTTGTCGAGATGGATATTTTCTTCTTGCGGATAGATGTGCCAAAAAAAAGGTTTTCCGGCAAGTTGGGCGCGAACAAAGCTGTCTTCGCCGCGTATGACGGCGCCGTCGGCAAGGTTGAGCAGTTTGTCGAAATCCTGTTGGGGGACAAAAGGGATTTTGATCAGGGTAACGTGTTCGCTCTGATAAACATCGCCGTTTTCAAGCAGGGCGTTTTGCGGCATTAGGCCGCTGTTTTTCAGGCTGGCGATGATTTGTGTACCTGCAAGCAGCAGGGTAATAGGTTGGTCGGCCTGTTGCCACATGGTCAGCCATTTTGCCCAAATATCGCTTTGATAGCCGAAAAGCAGCCATTCAGGCGCGTTTTTTGCGGGAAGTTTGAGTTGTCGGCGTAAGGCTTCCGTATCAAATCCGGCAGATTCGGCGTAATCGCGTTCGCGCAGCAGGCCGCCGCTTTTTTCGCTGAAACCCATAAACCAAAAGTATTTCTGTATGCCGCCAGCCTGGGGCGAGGGCATTAAATGCAGCCTCTCGTTGCTGTCTTCCGCACTGAGGTATTCCCAGTTGAGCCAAAGCGGTCGGTGTCGGCGGATGATGGATTGAACGTTGTCGGGCAGTTCGCAGGCGAAGGTTTCGATGACGATGTCGGGGGGAGGGGCTGTATCGGTATCTTCGGCATGGTCGGTTTGCCAAGCGTGAACGCAGATGCCTTGATGGATATTGGGAATCGAGGCCAAGTCAGGGCAGAGTGCCTGAAGGGACGGGAAGTCGTCTGTCCATAAATGCACTTGCCAGTCGAGTTCGCGTTGCAAAACACGCGCCAGCCGCCATGAAACGCCGATGTCGCCGAAGTTGTCGATGACGTTGCAAAAAATCCAGCAGGTATAAGGTGGGGTGGTGTTCATGGAAAAATATGCCCAAGGCCGTCTGAAAACATCAGAATGCGCCGAAATAGTGGAATAAATAAACAATCAGCAAAACAATCGGGATAAACATCCATATGCTTTGCCGTTTCAATTCGGGCTCTTGTTTGAGGTGGTGTTTGATGACGTCAAAGAGGACGAATTTGAATAGGAACGTGGCTTCGCAGGCAAGGATGATGCCGTTGATGAGGTGTTGCGTTTTGTCTTCGGGCGGATTGAGGGCAAACCACAAAAGGGTGGCGATCGGAATCAGGCAGACGACGAGCCAGCGCAGAAGGATAGGTTTGGACATGGTGTGCGTGCAAGAAATAAAAAGGGCATTATACCCTGTCGTCTTTCAGACAAGTGCAAATCAGGCTATCATTCGTTTTATTTGAAGCGAACATTTATCCCTATGCAAACCCAAGCCATCATCCGCCATATTGTTCAATGGCTCAAAGATTACGCCGAGCAGGCGCGTGCCAAAGGTTTTGTCGTCGGCGTATCCGGCGGCATTGATTCTGCCGTGGTTTCCACCCTTGCAGCGCAAACCGGGTTGTCGGTTTTGTTGTTGGAAATGCCGATTCGTCAGAAATCCGACCAAGTCAACCGCGCGCAAGAACACATGGGCCGTCTGAAACAGCGTTATCCCAATGTAAAAGCGCAAAGCGTCGATTTGACCCAGACGTTCGATACTTTCGCCGATACCGTTGACGTCAGCGAAACCGAATTTCCCAACAAACAGCTGGCACTGGCCAATGCACGCAGCCGCCTGCGCATGACGACGCTTTATTATTACGGCCAGCTGCATGGTTTGCTGGTGGCCGGGACGGGCAATAAAATTGAAGATTTCGGCGTCGGTTTCTTCACCAAATACGGCGACGGCGGCGTGGACATCAGCCCGATTGCCGATTTGACCAAAACTCAAGTGTACGCGTTGGCTGCCGAGCTGGACGTCTCGGAAGACATTCAAAAAGCTGTACCGACAGACGGCCTTTGGGATACCGAGCGTACCGATGAAGAGCAAATGGGCGCATCTTATCCCGAACTCGAATGGGCGATGAGCGTGTACAACAGTCACAAGCCAGAAGATTTTGAGGGCAGACAGCGCGAAGTTTTGGCAATCTATACACGATTGCACAAAGCCATGCAGCACAAAGTCAATCCGATTCCGGTTTGCAAGATTCCGGAAGAATTGTTTTAAGTTTGAATATCAAAAGGCCGTCTGAAAACGCTGGATTAAGGTTTTCAGACGGCCTTTTATATTTTATTTCAATAAGAATTGGGAATATGCTTGAAAAACAGCATCATCAAATACCAAAACAGCGTAGCCGTCGCCGCGCCCAGTAATACCCACGCGCTGATTTTGGCGATTTCCCGAATGGTGCGCTTTTGTTTGCGGCTGAACAGACGGTTCACAATCAATGCCGCGATGGCGCAAAAGAAAAAAAATCGTAAAAGCCTGCCTATCATTCTACATCCTCTCAAAAATATTGCCTTTAATTAAGGCAGGCCGTCTGAAGCCTCATGCACAAAACAAAAACGAAACGTTATAATACCCCTTTTGCCGCTTCACTTGGAAATTACAAATGACAACAAATGCCTCAGTGGGCATTGTAACGCCCCAGAAAATCCCGTTTGACACACCGCTTGCTCTGGAAAACGGCAAAACCTTACCCCGTTTCGACCTGATGATTGAAACCTACGGCACACTCAATGCCGACAAAAGCAATGCCGTCCTTATCTGCCACGCCTTGTCAGGCAATCATCACGTTGCCGGCAAGCACAGTGCGGAGGATAAATACGCCGGCTGGTGGGACAATATGGTTGGCCCCGGCAAACCCATCGATACCGACCGCTTTTTTGTGGTCGGTTTGAATAACTTGGGCGGCTGCGACGGCAGTACCGGCCCTTTGTCCGAAAATCCTGAAACCGGCCACGAATATGGCGCGGATTTTCCGGTGGTAACCGTCAAAGACTGGGTGAAGTCCCAATCCATGCTTGCCGATTATCTCGGTATTCAAAAATGGGCGGCCATTGTCGGTGGCAGTTTGGGCGGCATGCAGGCATTGCAATGGACGATTTCTTTACCTGAACGCGTTGCCCACGCGCTCGTTATCGCTTCTGCGCCTAAACTTTCCACTCAAAACATCGCGTTTAACGATGTTGCCCGTCAGGCTATTTTGACCGATCCCGATTTCCATGAAGGTAATTACCGCAGTCATCATACCGTTCCTTCACGCGGTTTGCGTATCGCGCGCATGATGGGGCACATCACCTATCTTGCCGAAGACGGCTTGGGTAAAAAATTCGGTCGCGATTTAAAATCAGACGGCTACCAGTATGGTTACGGCGTTGAATTTGAAGTGGAATCTTATCTTCGCTATCAAGGCGACAAGTTTGTCGGCCGCTTTGATGCCAACACTTATCTGCTGATGACCAAGGCACTCGACTATTTTGACCCGGCTGCCGATTACGGCCACAACCTCACGCGCGCCGTGGAGAATGTGCAGGCCAAATTCTTCGTTGCCAGCTTCAGTACCGACTGGCGCTTCTCGCCGCAACGTTCGCATGAATTGGTCAAGGCATTAATTGCCGCGCAAAAATCCGTGCAATACATTGAAGTCAAATCCAATCACGGCCACGATGCTTTCTTGATGGAAGACGAAGCCTATATCCGCGCGGTTGCCGCTTATATGAACAACGTTTACAAGGACTGCCAAAAATGAATCTGCGCGACGATTTGCAACTCATTTACGATTGGATACCCGAAGGCAGCCGCGTACTCGATTTAGGCTGCGGCGACGGAGAGCTGTTGGCTGCGTTGGTGGAACATAAAAATTGCACCGGCTACGGCGTTGAAATAGATACCGACAGCGTGATTGCCGCCATATCCCGCGGTGTGAACGTCATTCAAGCCGATTTGGAAGAAGGCTTGGTGGCTTTTGGCGATCAAAGTTTTGATGTGATTGTCTTGAGCCAAACTATTCAGGCGATGCAGAACACGGAAAAAATCCTGCGCTGCCTGATGCGCGTGGCCAAACAGGCCATCGTCAGCTTCCCTAACTTCGGCTACTGGCGCAACCGCTTCCAAATCGCGGTCGGCGGCCATATGCCGGTTTCCGAGCGGATGCCGTATCATTGGTACGATACGCCCAATATCCATTGGTGTACTCTCAAAGACTTTGATTTGCTGTGTGCCAAAAATAAAATCCGCGTGTTGGAACGTGCTGTCATGACCGGCAATAAACAGATTAAACATCTGCCGAATTTATTGGGCAGTCTGGCGTTTTATCGCGTAGGTTGATTGCGGTCATAGATAAAGGCCGTCTGAATGGGTCATCACGAGCGGATACCTGTTCAGACGGCCTTTTATTGTTCAAGCCGGTTTAAGCCTGTTTCAATTTTTCCAACAAGGCCAAACTGCCGGCATCGACCAGACGGTAGGTTTCGTCAAAGTCGCCTGTGTACCACGGATCGGGAACGTGGTTGTAACCTGAATCGGGGATAAGGTCGGTCAGTTTGAAGATTTTACCCGGGTGGAAACCGAGCTGCTTTTCGGTTTCTCTGAGGTTGTTGTCGTCCATCACGATGATGTAGTCGAAATGATCGGCATCGCTGGGTTTGATTTTACTGCTGGTAAAGCCTGACGGGTCGATGCCGTGTTGCTTGAGCGCGCGGCGCGTGCCTTCGTGCATGTTTTCGCCGTCGTGCCAGCCTGATGTGCCTGCGCTGGCTGTCATGACGGCATTGCCCATGCCTGCTTTGCGGGCGCGGTGGCGCAGGACGTATTCGGCCATGGGGGAGCGGCAGATGTTGCCGAGGCAGACGAAAAGGATTTTGTGGGTTTTCATGTTTGTGAAAATGAGCGGTAAGGTTTGAAAATCAATGCAACACGCTAAACCGTTTTCAGACGGCCTTGGCGTGTTGCATTTTCAATTTAGTTTACATTGCTGAAGAAAGGATTATGGCCTTCCAGTTTCAACGCTTGGGCATAAGTAGGGATGTTCTCGTTTTCGCCCAATGGGTTGTGCAGCAGGTAGAGGTGCTCGATTCGGCATTCGGCCATCAGGTCGAGGAAGTTTTGCTGAACGATGGCGATATTGTCGGTTGAAGCCAGCTCCCAAGTGAAGGTCTGTGGAACGATTTCAAACGCGCTGTCGGTCGCGTTGAAGCTGAACTGGAGCTTACCGTCCGCCTTGGCTGCGGCAACAACGCCGACGCGCGGGCTTTGCATACGGATGGCGCGGATGGCGTTGGTGGCAAAAACGTCCATGGCCATGCGTTGGCGGGTGTGGCTGCCGTCGGTCAGCGCGTCAAGCGGCGTATTGGGTGAGAGCGGGTTGGTAAAAAGGGTAACGCCGTCGAGAGCGAGATGCTCTTGCCAAACCTGCATCAATGGCAGGCCTGCCTGTTGCAGGTTGAGGCCCAAGGCCGTCTGAATGTCTTTATTGCCGTAGCCCAGCGCGTAAACAACATGGACGGATTGACCTTCGGGCAGCGTCAATGGTTTGTATTCGAATTTTTGCAGGAATGCGCCTGCCGCTTCATCGTTTTGCTTGGCTTGGAACCACTCGCCCGGGGTAACGCTGCTCAAATCGGTCGATTGGACGAGGTAGGGCAGCCATTGCGTGTTTTGTGTGAGGGTGCGCAGGTTGGGGTAGTTTTGCAGGCAGGCGAAGAGGGCTTCGGTAGGCAGCGTGAGCGGCAGGGTTTGTTCTTTTTTGCAACCGGCAACCAAAACGACAGGCAGGGCGAACCATTGGGCTTCGTTATCGTTTTCTGCCTTCAGGACTTCGCCCACGCTTTGAATCAGGCTGGTGTAAGTGCCGACATCGGGTGCCATGGTCATTGCCAATGAAAGGTTGATGTAATGGTTTTGGCTGAGCATGGTGCGGATTTCGGTTTGCAGTTGGCCGGCTGAAAGCTTGCGCGATGCGGAGGAGGAGTTGTGCGCCAGCTGATAGGCATTGAGCAGAAGGTAGTTTTTGATAGGGCTCTGCGGATAAGGGCGGGTATCTGGAAGAACAAAGGTTTTCATGACGGTTTGAAGTGTTGTGTTGTAAGTGTGGCGATTATAGCAATTTAGTCAGTCGGTGTGCTTGTTAATACATGAAATTCAAATGATGGCAGGGTGTGTGCTTCATTTTTATGCAGTTTCAGTGTCGGTATTTTGAGGCTGAAGAGGATGGTGCCCGATGTGTTATAATCCATGACCAAACATAATTCAGAAAGGAACAAAATCATGCGCTTGCTTCATACTATGCTGCGTGTCGGCAATCTCGAACGCTCTTTGGATTTCTATCAAAACGTATTGAACATGCAACTGCTGCGCCGCCGCGATTATCCTGAAGGCCGTTTTACTTTGGCTTTTGTTGGTTATGGTGATGAGGCGGACCATACTGTTTTGGAACTGACCCATAACTGGGATACCGAGTCTTACGACTTGGGCGAGGCTTACGGCCACATCGCGATTGAAGTCGATGATGCTTACGCCGCGTGCGAACGTGTCAAAGAAATGGGTGGCAAAGTGGTACGCGAAGCCGGTCCGATGAAACACGGTACGACTGTGATTGCGTTTGTTGAAGATCCGGACGGCTACAAAATTGAATTTATTCAAAAGAAAAGCGGTAGCGATTCGGTGCAATATTCATCTTAAGACATAAGATAATGGAAAAGGCCGTCTGAACATTCAGATGGCCTTTTTTTGATCAGCCCAGCTGTTTTTGCTTTTCGCTCAACAGGGCGTGTACTTGAAGCGCGGTAGTGTAGCGGTCTTCTCCTGCTTCAATCGGATCGAGGAAATGCAGTTCGACTGTACTGGAAGGCTGGCTGATGACCATGCAGATGGATTGCCAGAGGCTGATGTCGCCGTAGTAGGCAGTGTGCGGGTTGGGGCTGCTGCCGTCCGGATTCGGATAGCGGCAGAGTGCCGGAATAATCGGTACGCCTGCATCATAGGCCGTCTGAAAAAAGCTGGGTTTGAACGGCAGGATTTCACGGCCTTCGGTACTGGTGCCTTCGGGGAAAATGGTAACGGTATCGCCGTTTTTCAGTGCTTCGGTTACTCCGGCAATTTTGGCGGAGTTGCCTTTGATGCCGCGGTTGCGCGAGACGTAAACCGTTTGCGCCTGCGTGGCAAGATAACCGACCATCGGCCATTTGGCTACATCGTCTTTGGCCACAAAACGGCCGGGGAATGCGCCGTTGACCGCCATAATGTCCAACCATGAAATATGGTTGCTGATAAGCATTTGGCCGCGGCCTTCTTGCGGCGGCGTGCCGAAAGTTTGCAGTTTCATGCCGCAGGAAGCGAGCACGCGCAGCGACCATAATTGGATCGCGCGCAGTTTGCGTTTGCTGCTGTAAAAGGGAAACAGAAAAAACATTTCGGCCATGCCGTACAAAAGGCAGCCGGCAATACAGAAAAGACGGAAGATAAAACGGATTTTGGCGGTCATTGTGTGTGTTTTTATAAAGATTAGGCAGGCCGTCTGAAGTTTCAGACGGCCTTTTATTATGAATCGGTTTTAGGGGCAAAACGCTGCAGGTAGCGGTCGGAAAGGTGGTTGATGTCCATCATGATCAGCACATCCGCGCAGTTGAATGCTTCATCGACGCAAGGCTCGCCGCAGAACCACGCGCCTGCTTTGAGATAGCCTTTGATCAGGGCGGGTACAGGCGGATTTTCAGACGGCGTGATGCTGTCCCATTTGAGCGGGTTGAGCGGTTTGACACACCATTGTGCCGGAGCGAGGTATTTGTCTTTCAAAGCATGATACAGGCCGGCCGCATCGTTGCCGCCGTCGCGCATTTCGATACTGCCGCAACCAATCATAAAGCGCAGGTTTTCGTCTTTCATGAATTTGACCAAACCGGTCCACAACAGCATGACCAAGCCGCCGTTGCGGTAGTCCGGGTGGGTACAGGCGCGGCCGAGTTCGACAGTTTGCGGTAGGATGTCTTTCAAAGGCTCAAGGTCGAATTCATGCTCGCTGTACCAGCCGCCGACTTTTTTTGCGGTTTCTTCGGTAATCAGGCGGTAGCAGCCGATTACCTCGCCGGTTGCATCGTCAAAGGCGAGCAGGTGGTGGCAATACTCATCATAAGGATCGACATCACGGCCGTCATCACTTTCTATTTCCGCCCCCAGTTCTTGGGCAAAAACCTGATAGCGCAATCTTTGGGCGGCTTCGATTTCAGCTTGGGTTTCTGCAAGGCGTACGCTCAGGCCGATTTTTGGGCCCGTTTGATTGAAACGGCTGGGGGACATGATGTTTCCTGTTTGAAGAAAATGGCTGATTATAGCGGATATACGGACAGATTTATATTGATTTGCTTTGCGGCAGGGCAAATTATATCGGGTTGTTGGAAAAAGGCTTCAGGCCGTCTGAAACTGATGGTTGTTTAGAAGGATGGTCAGGAACATTTGCCAGGATGTTTGAAATTTATGACATAAATCAAAATATTTATCCGAACTATTTAATATGAGAATAAAAATATATACAATATAACTAGTTCAAAAGTATTAATTCGATTGAACGAGATATTTTTAATATTTAAAAAATGGAGAATATAAAGATGAAACTGAATGTATCGCTCAGTCCTTTGTGTTTGGCTTTGGCGTTTTTTTTCTGTACTGCGTATGCGGACGGAGGTATTGTTGCCGGAACCATGCACAAGACGGGTTCTTTGGCTGTCGGTAAAGAATCCGTATCGGGCGAAAATGCCACTGCAGTTGGCGACAAGGCTAAAGCAGGTGGCTATAAGGCGGCTGCTTTGGGTTATGATTCTACCGCTTCTGGTTTGAGCGCAACTGCTTTGGGTGGAGAATCCAAGGCGGAGGCATTGCGGTCGGTCGCGGTTGGCTTTCGGGCTCATGCCAAGGGAACAAATGATGTAGCAGTCGGTGGTGCAGCGGCTGCTTCTGGCGGTCAATCCGTTGCAGTTGGCCTGCTGTCCAAGGCTTCGGCTTTGCGTGCCGTTGCGGTAGGTAATGGCGCACAGGCAAGTAATATTGATGCAGTAGCGATCGGCAGAGATAGTGAGGCGGATGCGCTCAGTGCAACGGCCTTAGGTGATCGAGCTAAAGCACGTGGGACTCAATCACTTGCGCTGGCATCGGCTGCTGAAGCAGAAGGTTATCAAGCAGTGGCGGTCGGTACGCGTGCGGTATCGAATGCCGTAAACAGTGTAGCTTTGGGTGTCGAGTCTTCCGCTACAGCCTTGAACGGTCTGGCTGTCGGCACCAGCTCCAGTGTGCGTAAAGAAGGTGGTACGGCAGTTGGCGGTGGCGCATCGGCTTTGGAAGAGAAATCTTTGGCACTCGGTTTCCAAGCCAAAGGTAAAGCCGAGAAAGCGGTGGCTCTGGGTGCGCAAAGCATTGCGGATTTAGCTGCAGGGCAGGCAGGCTATGATTTTGCGACACAGTCGGTAAGTCAATCTGAAGAAAAGGCATGGAAATCAACATTGGGCGCGGTTTCGGTTGGCAATGAAAAAGACAGCCGTCAAATTACCCATGTGGCTGCCGGTACTCAGGATACGGATGCGGTAAATGTGGCTCAGGTCAAAAGGCTTGCGGAAAGATGGCAGGCTGACAGTCAGCAAAAAGAGTCGGCAGTAGCCGCTCAAATCAATCAGATACGCGCTGAAACACGTGTAGAAATGAAAAAACTGGAAGACCGTGCGGATGCCGGCTCTGCCGCTGCGATTGCGGTGGGTAATCTGGGACAAGCTTATCAGCCGGGACAGGGTGCGGTATCCATTGGCAGCGGCGTTTGGCGCGGAAAGGCCGGTTTTGCTGTCGGAGTGTCGAAAGTATCCGCCAGCGGCAAATGGCTGGTGAAAGGTTCGGCTGTTGGCGCATCTAAGGGTGGTGCAGGCGGTGGAGCCAGCGTAACTTATCTGTGGTAGAAAATTTCAGATGGCCTTGAATGTTGAGGCCGTCTGAATTTGGTATGCGAAGCGGTAGAAGCGTAAAATCAACGTTTTTACCGCTTTTTTTATTATGGAAACCTCTTTCCTGCTTGCCGGAAAAATTACCGAGCTGACGTTGATTGTTTTGATGGGCGTGGCCTTGGTGAAGGCCGGGCTGTTGAAATCGGAAAACAGCTACACGCTCTCCGTCATCGCGCTTTACCTGATCAGCCCGTCCGTCATGATTCATGCCTTTCAGATGGACAATACGCCGCAGATTATCGAAGGGCTGAAGCTTTCCGTCATGCTGGCGGTGTTTTTCCATGTGGTGTTGATTGTTTTGGGCAGGGTGTTTAAACACTTGTTCAAACTCGATGCGCTTGAACACGCGGCAACGGTGTACAGCAATTCGGGCAACCTGATTATCCCTTTGGTGATGTCGGTATTTGGGGCGGAATGGGTGATTTACACCAGCGGTTTTATCATGGTGCAGACGTTTTTGTTTTGGACGCATCTGCGCCTGTTGATTTGCGGCCGAGGCAATGTGGCTTGGAAAACCATTTTTACCAATATCAACATCTTATCCATGCTGGTCGGGCTGCTGATGTTTGCCTTTCAAATCAAGCTGCCGCACATTGTCGATAATACTTTGGCCACGGTAGGCAGTATGATTGGCCCGGTTGCTATGTTGGTGGCGGGCATGCTTTTGGCTTCTTTGCCGCTGCGCTCGATTATGTGGATGCCGAGGCTTTATCTCGTTGCTTTTTTAAGGCTGATTTTGATTCCGGTATTATTGCTTTTTGCCGTCAAAGTCTGCGGTTTTGCCCATCATGATGCGCATGCGGATACGGTTGTTTTAATCAGCTTTTTGGCAACGACTTCGCCTGCCGCTTCGACAGTTACCCAAATGGCGGTTGTTTACGGCAAAAATGCCCAAAAAGCCAGCGCGATTTATGGGCTGACGACCTTGCTTTGTGTGGTAACCATGCCGGTAATGATTGCCTTATATCGTTGGATTATTTAAGAAAAGGGCAGGCCGTCTGAAACTTTGACTTTACGTTTCAGACGGCCTGTTTGGTATTTTAATTTTGAAAATAACTTTTATTATCAATTAATTAAGCAATTAAAAAACTATACAAAGCCGTTTGCAGCGTGTATCCTTATGTCTAACATTCATCCAATATCAATCTTTAAAGGAACACAGCCATGACCGACTTTACCCTTTGGGAAACCGCACCTTTCAATTCTACAATTGACCATATCCTGCAACGTTATCACAACGTTCACCGCGCACAGTTTGAAGAGTTGGTACCGCTGGCGCAAAAAGTGGCGCAGGTTCATGCCGATACTTTCCCTGCCGAAGTGGCCGATTTGTTGGCCTATATGCAAAACGAGCTGTTGATGCACATGATGAAAGAGGAGCGCATGTTGTTCCCAATGATTAATCAGGGCGTGGGCCGTGGTGCGGCAATGCCCATCAGCGTGATGATGCACGAGCATGAAGAACACGACCAAGCCATCGCGCGTTTGGAAGAATTGACCAACAATTTTGAGCTTCCCGAAGGCGCTTGCGGCAGCTGGACCCGTTTGTATACTTTGGCTAAAGAGATGGTGGATGATTTGAAAGACCATATCCATTTAGAAAATGAGATTTTGTTCCACCGCGTTTTGGCTTCTTAAAATTTGAGCTTAATCAAGGCCGTCTGAATGTTCAGACGGCCTGTTCTTTAATCCCTTGCTAATTTAGTGCAATAGTTCTAAAATTTTAATAAAGAAACAAAATTAGGCAGTAAAGGCACACATCCGTTCTTTTGTTTACTTGAGAAGGAGTTTATGAATGAAACATTCTAAAGTTTTACTATCGGGTATTCTGTTTGTTGCTCTGACTGCGTGCGCCCAAACGACGGGCGGAGACTGGAGCGCCCTGCAGGATACGAAAACAGGTGTGCAGTCGCGGCCTTATTATGAATTTGGCAATGTGGTTCAGAAGATTTCTTTTAAGAAAACCGGCAATCCGGAAAATGGTTTGAAAAAGCCTGTCTTGACTGTGTATCGTCAGGGCAAGCTGTTGGGCAAAGCATATAATTTGGAAGCCTCTCATGGCAACCCCTTGTTGCCAACCCTGTTTTTGGTAAACGGCAAGTCATTAAATATCAATGACGGCAACGATAGAAAACTGTTGGCTACTGCTAAGAGAATCGATTTTTACGATTTCGGACGTAGTCGGATCGGCCATGCAGTCTTTACCGCGCCTAACGGCATCTGTCAGGATATGAAACACGGCAAAGGCGTTTCCTACAAGCTGGTTACCAACTATATTGATTTTCCGGATTATCCTTCGCCTGAAAATATCTTGATTATTACTGCGCAAGGTAAATATGAGCAAGACGGGTTTATATTGGATTCCACTGAGTCAAGAGTGACCAGTGCCAATAAAGAGTTTGCCAGAAAATATGGCGAAGCCCTGAAATCCAAGAATGGCCCTGAGACCAGACAGGTGAATATGGCTAATGCAGCCAGTGCGGAAAAAGGAAGGCTGTTGGCTGATTATGTATGTAGGTGATGAAATCAAAGGCCGTCTGAAATTCAGACGGCCTTTTTTAATCATGAATGCATCTCTTGTTCAAACGACAGCAGAATCTGTTTCACTTCATCCGCCTCTTTGATGGCGCGGATGCGGTCAAACAATACCTGCGCCTGTTCAAACTCTTTTTTCATCATCCCCAGCCATTGCTTCAAACGGGCAACCGGATATTTGTTGTTGGCTTCTTTGGCAAGGCATAAGTCGTAGAATTGGACTATCCATGAGGAGACTTCGGCAAAGTCGGTATCTTTGACTGTTTCGCCGTTTTCATATTGCTTGATTTGCCGTGCCAAGTCGGGACGGATCACCGCGCCGCGCCCGAGCATCACGCTGTTGCAGCCGCTGACGTTTTTAATGTCGAGATAGTCTTGAAGGCTGAACACATCGCCGTTGGCGGTAACGGGAATACTGACTGCATCGCGGATTTTGCGCACCCATTCCCAATGTGCCGGCGGTTCGTAGCCTTCGACTTTGGTGCGCGCATGGACGGTTAACGCGCATGCGCCGCCGTTTTCAATCGCGGAGGCGCATTCCAATGCCAGACTTTTGTCTTCATAACCGAGCCGCATCTTGGCAGTCAGTGGAATGTGTTGCGGCAGGCGTTGGCGCAGGGTGTGGACGATGTGGTAAATCAAGTCGGGCTCTTTGAGCAAGACCGCACCGCCTTTGTGTTTATTGACCGTTGGCGCGGGGCAGCCGAAGTTGAGGTCGATTTTGTCCGCACCGAAACGCACGGCTTCCAAAGCATTGACGGCCATGTTTTCCGCATCGCTGCCTAAAAGTTGGACAGTGCAGGGCGTGCCGGCCGGCGTGCGGTTGGCATGGGCGATTTCGGGAACATATTTAAGCCAAGTGGCGCGTGAGTGGACCGTGTGCGTAATGCGGACAAATTCGCTGACGCATTCGTCAAATCCGCCGATACTCGTCAACAGGTCGCGCATCACATCGTCCACCAGCCCCTGCATGGGGGCGAGAATAAGCTGCATGAGTCAGGCCGTCTGAAAAAAGGAGGACATATTGTAGCGGTATATCGGTTAAAATACAGCTTCCTTTTTCAGACGGCCCTTTTATGATGCACACAATTCCGGCAACCGCCGCCATGTTGGTAAAAAATTCAGAACGTTATCTTTCAGAAGTTTTGAATGCGCTGAAAGACTTTGACGAGGTCCTGTTGTTGGACAACGGCTCGACCGACCGTACTTTTGAAATTGCCAAGGGCTTTCCCAATGTCAGCTATTACAAGCATGACTTTATCGGGTTTGGCCCGATGAAAAATCTGGCGGCCAGACTGGCGCAAAACGATTGGATTTTCAGCATAGACAGCGATGAAGTGGCGGATGAGGCTTTAATTGAATCCATTCGTACAGCTGTTTTGGAAAATGAGAAGGAGCATATTTTTTCGCTTTCCCGTCTGAACCATTACCACGGCAGACTGATTAAAGGTTGCGGCTGGTATCCGGATATTATTCCGCGCCTTTATCATCGCAGATTTACCCGTTTTTCCGACCGTCAGGTGCATGAGTCTTTGGTGTTGCCGCGGGAAGCCAAGGTTAAACAACTCGATGGCCGTCTGAAACATTATTCCTTTGAAAACGCCGAAGGGCTGATTCAGAAAATGCAGCAGTACAGCTCGCTGTATGCGGAAGAAAACCGCTTCAAGAAAGACAGTTCGCCGTTTAAGGCTTTGCTGCATGGCGGCGTATCGTTTGTGAAAAATTACCTGCTCAAGCGCGGTTTTGCTTATGGTGCGGACGGGCTGACGATTTCAGTTTCCAATGCACAGGGTTCGTATTACAAATATGTCAAACTCTACGAGCGCAACCGCACGATAACCATCTCTCTCATCATTACGACTTACAACCGCCCCGATGCCTTGGAGCTGGTGTTGAAATCGGCTTTATCGCAAACCCGTCTGCCGGATGAGATTATTGTCGCGGATGACGGCTCAAGGCAGGAAACCGCCGAAGTGGTTGATTTTATCCGCCGTAGGACAAGTATTCCCGTTAAGCATTCATGGCAGCCGGATAGAGGCTTTCGTGCTGCCGAATCGCGCAACCGTGCGCTGGCGCAGGCGAAAAGCGATTATATTGTGTTGATTGACGGCGATATGGTCTTGGATCCGTCTTTTATCGCCGATCATTTGAAGATTGCCCGAAAGGGCCGTCTGATACAGGGTTCCCGCGTGATTTTGACTGAGGATAAAACGCAGGATATTTTGGACGAAGGCGATTTGCCTGCTTTGTCTATGTTCAGCTCGGGGATAGAAAAACGGCTTTCCGCCCTGCGCTGCCGTTGTTTGGCTAAATTGGCAGGCCGAAAAGGCAACCGCAAACACAAAGGCATCAAAACTTGCAATATGGGCTTTTTCCGCAGCGATGCGCTTGCTGTCAACGGGTTTGACAATAGCTTTGTCGGTTGGGGCAGGGAAGACAGCGAATTTGTCGCCCGTTGCTATCATAACGGTATGAAACGCCATAATCTGAAATTTGCCGGTATTGCGTACCACCTCTGGCACAATGAGGCAGAACGCGATTCTTTGCCGCAAAACGATGCTTTATTGGAGGCAACGTTGTCGGAACGCAAAATCCGCTGTGTCCATGGCGTATCGGATTTTGTAAAAGATGAAGAAGTAGCCGGAAAATAGCCTTATCATCTTTTTAAATCATAGAGGCCGTCTGAAAATCTTCAGACGGCCTTTTTTGTGTTTTTAAAAACCTAGCGGGTAAATGAGAATATTATTTATTTGATATAGATCAGTATGTATAATTAGGTAAAGTATGGTTAGGGAAGAGGGTTTACTCTATAATCCAACCGTTTGTAATTTTATTTCGGCGAAGGCCGGATTTTGGGAGTTGTTATGTCAACTATGTTTTTTATCCAGTTTGCCGTCGTGCTGCTGTGTATCCTGATTGGTGCGCAGGTTGGCGGTATTGGTTTGGGCGTGCTCGGCGGTATCGGCTTGGCCGTATTGTCTTTTGGTTTCCATCTTCAGCCGACCAGCCCGCCGATTGATGTGATGCTGATGATTATGGCGGTAGTGTCTGCCGCGGCGGCCATGCAGGCCAGCGGCGGTTTGGACTATATGATTAAGATTGCCACGCGCGTGTTGCACCGCAATCCGAAATACATCACCTTTATCGCGCCGGCGGTAACTTACACCTTCACCGTCTTGGCAGGTACGGGCCATGTGGCTTACTCGGTCTTGCCTGTGATTGCCGAAGTCAGTCGTCGCAATGGCATCCGTCCTTCCCGTCCGCTGACGATGGCGGTTATCGCTTCCCAATTTGCGATTGTCGCCAGCCCGATTGCCGCCGCGGTTGTTGCCTGCGTTACCATGCTTGAGCCGCAGCACATCACGATGGCGGATGTGTTGAAAGTTACCGTTCCGTCCACGATTTTGGGTATCGGTTTGGCTTGCGTGTTCGTAAACAAACTGGGCAAAGAATTGAAAGATGATCCGCATTATCAGGCCTTGCTGAAAGACCCGAATTATGTGAAAGAATACATCGATGTTGAGGAACAAAAAACCGATGTCACCATTTCGCCAAAAGCCAAATTGTCGGTCGGTATTTTCTTGACTGCGGCATTGCTGGTGGTGGTAATGGGTGCGCTGCCTGAGCTGCGTCCGGCTTTTGAACACGATGGCGCGATCAAGCCTATGGGTATGGCGCATACGATTGAAATCGTGATGTTGTCTGCTTCTGCGCTGATTATTCTGGCGTGTAAACCCAATGGCGATGCGATTACCCGAGGTTCGGTATTCCATGCCGGTATGCGTGCCGTGATTGCAGTATTTGGCGTGGCTTGGTTGGGCGATACCTTGATGAGCGGCCACTTAACAGAAGTAGAATCGACCGTTAGCCATTTGGTTGAATCTGCACCATGGACCTTTGCCTTTGCCCTGTTTGTCTTGTCGGTATTGGTCAACAGCCAAGGCGCAACAGTGGCGACACTGTTCCCAATCGCCATCAAACTGGGGATTCCTGCGCCCATCATTATCGGCACATTTGTTGCAGTAAACGGCTATTTCTTCATTCCGAACTACGGTCCGATTATTGCCGCTATCGACTTCGATACAACCGGCTCGACCAAAATCGGCAAATTTATCTTCAACCACAGCTTCATGATTCCGGGCCTGTTGAGCATGGCATTCAGCTTAGCCATCGGCTTGTTGTTGGTTCAGGTGTATTATTGATAGGCTGAAAAAATAAAGGCCGTCTGAAATTAAATTTCAGACGGCCTTTTTGATATTGTTATTCGAGAGCTTAATTGCAGTATTTATTGACGTCGTTTTGGTATTGCTTAATCAGGCTGTCACGATTGGCCAAGCGTGCGCTTTCGGCGACTTGGCGGTTGATTTTGGCGATTTTGCAGTTTTCCAGCTTGTTTTGGCGGTTTTGCTCTTCGATTTTTTTATTGCGCTCTTCGATTTGTTTGTTTTGTTCCGCAACCTGTTCGTTGGGCTGCTCGGCAACCGGCTCAGATGCCGCAACAGCAGGCGCAACGGCAGGTTTGACGTTGTGCGTGCGGATGTTGACCACGCCGGAACGCTTCGGTTGCAGGCGGTTTGGCGTATCGGAATAGCTGTTGCCCGATGTGCCTTTCCAAGTGTAAACCTCGGCTGCGCCGGTCAGGGCGGCGGAAGAGAGAAGGGCTGCTGTCAGACAGGTTTTGAGTACGGAAGATTTCATGGGTTTCCCTTATGTAAATGATGTTCTCATGCGGCTTATTTTACTTGAAACTGCAATGCGTTGGCATATTTTTGTACGCCAAATCAAATCATGTAAAAAAATAACGTTAAAACGTGTATTGCCAATGTTAGCATCAAGCCGGTGTGATATAATGCCGTGCATCTTGCACAAACTGAAAGACCGAGCATCATGCGTATTGTAGAAAAAGCCTATACTTTCGACGACGTTTTGTTGGTTCCAGCGCACTCAAACGTGCTGCCTCGAGATGTCAAACTTCAAACCAAACTCACCCGCGATATCACGCTCAACCTCCCTCTACTTTCTGCTGCAATGGATACCGTTACCGAAGCGCGTCTGGCCATTTCTATGGCTCAAGAAGGCGGCATCGGCATTATCCATAAAAACATGACGCCGGAGTTGCAAGCGCGTGCCGTTTCCAAAGTGAAGCGCCATGAGAGCGGCGTGGTGAAAGATCCCATTACCGTTGCGCCGACCGCATTGATCCGCGAAGTCTTGGAAATGCGCGCACAACGCAAACGCAAAATGTCCGGTCTGCCAGTTGTTGAAAACGGCAAAGTGGTCGGTATCGTGACCAACCGCGACCTGCGTTTTGAAAACCGTGTCGATCTGCCGGTTTCTGCCATCATGACCCCCCGCGACCGTTTGGTTACCGTTCCTGAAGGTACCAGCATTGATGAAGCCCGCGAAATCATGCATGCGCACAAAGTTGAGCGCGTTTTGGTGTTGAACGACCAAGACGAACTCAAAGGTCTGATTACAGTTAAAGATATTCTGAAAACAACCGAATTCCCTAATGCCAACAAAGATGCCGAAGGCCGTCTGCGCGTCGGTGCCGCGGTGGGTACTGGCGGCGATACCGAAGAGCGCGTCAAAGCATTGGTAGAAGCAGGCGTGGACGTGATTGTGGTCGATACTGCCCACGGTCATAGCCAAGGCGTTATCGATCGCGTGCGCTGGGTAAAAGAAACTTATCCGCACATCCAAGTCATCGGCGGCAACATCGCGACTGCTAAAGCCGCTTTGGATTTGGTGGCCGCAGGTGCGGATGCCGTTAAAGTCGGTATCGGCCCGGGCTCGATTTGTACGACCCGTATCGTGGCAGGCGTAGGCGTGCCTCAACTGACTGCGATTCACAATGTTTCTGAAGCCCTGAAAGGCACCGGTGTTCCCCTGATTGCCGACGGCGGTATCCGCTTCTCCGGCGATATTGCCAAAGCTCTGGCAGCAGGTGCATACAGCGTCATGCTCGGCGGTATGTTTGCCGGTACGGAAGAAGCTCCGGGCGAAATCGAACTTTACCAAGGCCGCTCTTACAAGTCTTACCGCGGCATGGGTTCCTTGGGTGCGATGAGTCAAGGTTCTGCCGACCGCTACTTCCAAGACAAAACCGACAGCACAGACAAATATGTTCCTGAAGGCATTGAAGGCCGCGTTCCTTACAAAGGCCCGATTGTGAACATCATCCACCAACTGACCGGCGGTCTGCGCTCCAGCATGGGTTATTTGGGTTGTGCCAATATTGCTGAAATGCATGAGAAAGCAGAATTTGTGGAAATCACTTCTGCCGGTATGAGCGAATCTCACGTTCACGACGTACAAATCACTAAAGAAGCGCCTAACTACCATCGTTAAACCACTATAAAAAGGTCGTCTGAAAATATTTCAGACGGCCTTTCTGTTTTTATAAGGTTTTAAAAATGAAGAGAATATTGCTTGCCGTCGTTTGGTCTGGTGTTTCAGGTTGGGTATTTGCAGAACTTGCCGGATAAATTGGGAAGACAAACGCTTAATACGCTCAAACCAGGGTTCATCTGTTGAAATAACATGTATCAACTAGTACGTTTTAAACTGAGCGATTAAATCAAGTTTCAGACGGCCTTTTAAAAATCGTATTACAATAAGCCAAAATTAAAAACACATTCCATTATGTCCAAAAAAATCCTGATTATTACCCCAAGCTGGATTGGGGACTGCGTCATGACCCAACCGCTTTATCGCCGTTTGCATGAGCTGCATCCCGGCTGCACTATTGATGCTTTTGCGCCCAAATGGTCGATGGCCGTATTTGAGCGTATGCCTGAAATCAACCGTGTAATGGAAAACCCGTTTGGACATGGTGCATTGGAATTGAAAAAACGCTGGCGTATCGGGCGTGAATTGGGAAAAGAAGGCTATGATCAAGTAATTGTTTTGCCCGGTTCGTTCAAATCCGCCATTATTGCCTTGGCTACGGGCATTAAACAGCGTACGGGCTACGTCGGCGAGTCGCGCTATTTTTTGTTGAATGATATCCGTAAGTTGGATAAGGCCGCGTTGCCCCTGATGGTCGACCGCTATACTGCGCTGGCGCATCCGACCCAAGCGGATTTTAACGGGCATTCCGATAATCCCTGTTTCACGATTGATCCTGAAAGCCGTCAAGCCGCTTTGGCAAAACATGGTTTGACGACGGATAAACCGATTTTGGCATTTTGTCCCGGTGCGGAATATGGCCCGGCCAAGCGTTGGCCTGCGCGTCATTTTGCCGAACTCGGTCGCCGCTATTTGGCTGAAGGTTGGCAGGTTTGGCTGTTTGGTTCGCAAAAAGATTTCGATATTGCAGATGAAATCAACCGACTTTCAGACGGCCTGTGTACCAATCTTTGCGGCAAAACCAATCTTCCTGAAGCTATTGATCTGTTGTCTTGCGCCGATACGGTCGTGTGCAACGACAGCGGTCTGATGCACCTTGCGGCCGCGCTTGATCGGAAATTGGTTGCGGTTTACGGCTCATCCAGCCCTGACCATACGCCGCCTCTCAGCCAAAAGGCAAAAATTGTCAGCTTGAATTTGGATTGCTCACCTTGTTTCAAACGCGAATGTCCGTTGGGGCATACGGATTGTTTGAATAAGCTGACGCCGGATAGGGTGCAAAAAGCGGCGGAAGAGCTGGCTCGTTCGGCGTAATCCAATAAAGATTAGATGGAAAGCAGTAAAGGGCAGATTTGAGTCTGTCCTTTTGATTTTTCATTTCTTTGATTTCTTAACGAAAGGCCGTCTGAAAATTATATTTCAGACGGCCTTTTTTGGTTTCAATATATCCGATTATTTTTGATGCAGATTGTAAACGTATTCGACTTCTTCGCGGCTGCCCATGAATACGGCAACACGTTGGTGCAGGCCGGTAGGTTGGATGTCGAGCATGGCTTCGATGGCATTGTTTGATGCGCCGCCGGCTTGTTCCATAAGCAGGCTCATCGGGTTGGCTTCGTACATCAGGCGCAGTTTGCCCGGTTTGGATGGGTCGCGTTTGTCTTGTGGATACATGAATACGCCACCGCGCATCAGGATGCGGTGGATTTCGGCAACCATGCTGGCTACCCAGCGCATATTGTAGTTTTTGCCGCGTACACCGGTTTCGCCTGCCAGCAATTCGTCAATGTATTGTTGAACAGGGGCGAACCAATGTCTTTGGTTGGACATGTTGATGGCAAATTCTTTAGTGGATTCTGGAACGCGCGGATTTTCTTTGGTCAGCAGGAATTGGTTGGCATCGTCCAAAGTGAAGACGAATACGCCGTGACCGACAGTCAGTACCAGTTGGGTTTGCGGACCGTATAAAACATAACCTGCGGCTACTTGGTCGCGGCCTTTTTGCAGGAAGGATTCGGTAGTCAATGCGCCTTCAGGTTTGGCCAAGACGGAGAAAATGGTGCCGACGGAGATGTTGACGTCGATATTGGAAGAGCCGTCCAACGGGTCAAACAATACCAAATAGCCGCCGTTTTCGTGTGTGGCGACATAGGTGTCTTCTTCTTCGCTGGCGAGGCCTGCGATGTTGGCATTGGCTTTTAAAACATCAATCATGATGTTGTTGGCAATGACGTCAAGTTTCTTTTGGTCTTCGCCTTGGATGTTGCCGGTACCTGCCATGCCCAAAACGCCGGAAAGCGCGCCGAGGCGGACTTTGGCGTTGATGTCCAAACAGGCAGCGGCTACGGATTCCAGTACGCTGGCCAGCTCTTGCGGCAGTTTGTTTTCGGGTAGGTGTTGGGCTAAGAATTGGTTCAGTGTCTTCATGGTTTCACTCTTTTCCTAAGTTTGAATCGGGTATTTTTCAATTTCAGGCCGTCTGAAAACGGCGTGTTCATTTGGTTTTGCTGTCGGTCATGCCTAAAACTTCTTTAGTGCAGGCGATGCTGGTGTCTTTGATGCGTTTTTTCAGCTCGTCGCTCATGGAGTCGCTACCGCCCAAAAGCGAGGTTGCTTCTTCAGGATTGATTTGGTCGACTGTTTTTTCACCGATGCAGCGGCAGATTTTTTCAGTAGTCGCGGAATCAAACGGGCTTTTTCCGGAAGCTTTTTCTACGCAGGCTTCGGTTGCCGAGCGGACAAATTCGGTGCGGAAACTTTGGGTAAATTCTTCTTTAAATTCGTTTTTTACTGATTCGCTGCACGCGCAAAGCAGGAGCGTGCAGGCTAGGGGTGTGCGTATATTCATGAGTGGACGGCCGTTAATTGTTATGTTGTGAATTGTAGTGGAAAAAGGCTTAAGTATAAAGAGTTAAGGCCGTCTGAACAGGCGTGGTGGCAAAATTGAAGCGTTTGGGTATGCGTTCAAACGGTAGCGTTTATTTCGTTTTGCTTTCCAATACATAATGCGCGCCGGCATCTTGCGCCAAAATTTTGGCAAGTTCGGGCAGATTGTTTTGCAACTGTTCGGCAAGCATATAGGGCGGATTGATGACGAACATACCGCTGCCGTGCATACCGAAGCCGTCGCTGCGCGGCGTATGGACATGGAGCTCGGCGTGCAGATAATTGTCGGGAACGATTTTTTTGAGTTCGTCCGGCAGTTTGCGGCTTTCTTCGCGGCTCAGGCAAGGATACCAAACCATGTAGCAGCCGGTTTCAAAGCGTTTCAAGGCATCTTTCAAGACTTGGACGACACGGCGGTAGTCTTGTTTTTCTTCGTAGGGCGGATCAATCAAGATGGCGGCGCGGCGCGGCGGAGGAGGCAGAAGTGAAATCAGGCCTTGGTAACCGTCCGCTTGGCTGACCTGTACTTTACGCGCAGGACAGACTTCGCGCATATTGTTTTGCAAATGGACAAAATCGGCAGGGTGTAGCTCAAAGAGACGCATTTTGTCGCTGTCGCGCGTGATCGCCTGTGCCAGCCAAGGCGAGCCGCAGTAAAGGTTGTCTTGCGGCAGTATTTGTTTCAGACGGCCTACAAATTCGGCCAATTCGGCAGGCAGCTTGTCAACTTGTTTCAAGAGCACAATGCCTTGTTTGTATTCGCCGACTTTTTGCGCTTCATCGCCGCTCAAATCATACAAACCGGCACCGCTGTGCGTATCGATATACCAATAGGGCTTGTCTTTGCGGTTGAAATATTCGAGGACGAGGAAGAGGGTAAAGTGCTTGAGCATATCGGCATGGTTGCCGGCATGGAAGGCGTGGCGGTAGCTGAGCATGATCTGGCTGCGGAAATAAAAATCCGATTATACCCCAAACCATCGCCATCACCGCTTTCAGACGGCCTTTGTGCCTGGAAAATGCTACAATATCCGCCTTATCGTACCATCGGAAAGAAGACATCATGTTTACAGGCATCGTACAAGGTATGGGCAAAATTACAGACATCGCCCAACCTTCGCCCGACTTTCGTACCCACACAGTTGAGTTGCCCCCCGAAATCGCCGACAATCTGCAAACTGGCGCATCTGTCGCCAACAATGGTTGCTGCCTGACCATTACCCGAATCGACGGCAACAAAGTTAGCTTTGATTTGATGGACGAGACCTTACGCAAAACCAATCTCGGCTGCTTGAAAGTCGGCGACAGTGTCAATTTGGAACGCGCGGCGCGGTTTGGCGATGAAATCGGCGGCCATGTGATGAGCGGCCATGTGATGGCGGTTACCCGAATTTCCCGAATTGAATCAAGCGAGTTCAACCGTACAGTTTGGTTTGAGCTGCCGGAAAACCTCAAGCCCTACATCCTGACCAAAGGCTTTGTCGGTTTGGACGGTTGCAGCCTGACCATAGGTGAAGTCAGCGACAGCGAATTTTGCGTACACCTGATTCCGGAGACTTTGGAGCGTACCCTGTTTGGCAGCCGCAAAGAAGGCGACCTCATCAATATTGAAATCGATCCGCAAACCCAAGCCGTTGTCGATACCGTGATGCGCGTATTGGCACAAAAGGCCGTCTGAAAAAAGAAAGCCGAAATGAAATTATCCAATTTTTTGAAAAAAGCGAATTCCGTTTTAAACCGTCTGGATTTAATCCTGCCTGACGAAGCCGGTAAAACCGACTGGCACGCTTTGGCTTACCGTTGGCACAGCGTGGGTAAAAAAGGTATTTTGGAAAGCCTGCCGCGTCCGCATACGTTTCCTTTGAGCAGATTGGCGGCAGTCGGTTCGCAAACCGACAGGCTGAAACGCAATACCGAGCAATTTTTGGCAGGCCGTCCGGCAAATAATGTCTTGATGACCGGCGCGCGCGGTACGGGCAAATCTTCCTTGGTTAAAGCGTTGTTGCACGAATACGCCGAGCGCGGCCTGCGACTGATTGAAGTGGACAAAAGCGATTTGATCAGTCTGCCGGCTTTGTTGACGCTGTTGTCCGAACGTCCCGAGAAATTTATCGTTTTCTGCGATGATTTGTCGTTTGAAACCGGCGATGAGACCTATAAAGCCTTGAAAACTGCTTTAGACGGCGGACTGTCGCAACGTTGCACCAATGTTTTGGTTTATGCCACTTCCAACCGACGTCATTTAATTCCCGAATACATGGATGAAAACGGCGGTACGACGGGCACTCGCGGTGAAATTCATCAGAAAGAAGCCGTCGAGGAGAAAATCTCCCTTTCCGACCGCTTCGGCTTATGGCTGAGTTTTTATCCTTTCGACCAAAACGATTATCTGACCGCTGTTGCCAACTGGTTGGACGATTTCAATGTGCCTTTTGACGATACGGCCCGCCAAGCCGCGTTTCAATGGGCGCAAATGCGCGGCAGCCGTTCAGGCCGCTCGGCATGGCAGTTTGCCTGCGACTGGGCAGGCCGGTTGCCGGAAGAAAGAGTGTTGGATTAAGGCTGAAAAAGCAAAGGCCGTCTGAATATGGTTTCAGACGGCCTTTTTATAGTTTTATTTATCCATCAGCGCAAGCATGAAGACAACCATTGCTGGCGCTGGCGCGGATTGAGCAGATGATAGAGGCGGTATTGAATTTCCATTTCATCCACCGCATAGTCCATGCTGGAGAGGTAGCGGTTTTCAACATAATCGCGGGCGGCGTTTGAGTCGAATGAGTCGCCGGAGAGGATTTTGATGATGGTTTGACGGCGGTTGCGGTCGGAGCGTACGGTTTTACGGTAGGCTTTATCGTTGATTTGTTTGAAGTCGGTACGCAGGCGGCGCAGGGCGGCGTGTTGGTCGGCGGATAAATTGAGCTGTCGGATGTCGCAATTCGGGTGGAAGTCGTCCAAAGTGGCTAGAAACGGACCGGCATGTGCAGGCAGACTGGAACAGAGTAGGGCGAGTGCTAAGAAAATAAAAGTCGGATAGCGGGAAAGTGCAACAGACACGGTGTTTTCCTAATGTTTCATCAGGTTTGGAAATATAACCGATAAGCGTGTGAAAGGCAGTATCAATGCAGTTAACTTTTGTTAATGATGTTAGATTTTTTTGCACATGTATGTAATCTAATAATTTATTTTCAAAGCCTTACTATGTGATTATAAGTTTCATTAATGTATATAAAATGTAAATTCATAAAAATGACGGTAGAGATGTTGTCGGCGGCATACAACATAGGGTTAAAAATGCGATAATGACAAAGGAACACACTTTAGGAGAATAAACATGACCGACTACCGTATTGCCCCCAGTATTTTGTCTGCCGATTTTGCCCGTTTGGGCGAAGAGGTTGCCGAAGTTATCCGTGCCGGTGCGGATTTGATTCATTTTGACGTGATGGACAATCATTATGTGCCGAATCTGACTTTCGGCCCTATGGTTTGCGCGGCTTTGAAACCGTATGCAACCGTGCCGGTCGATGTGCATTTGATGGTTGAGCCGGTGGACGATTTGATTCATGCGTTTGCCAAAGCCGGTGCCAATATCATTACCTTTCATCCCGAAGCCAGCCGCCATGTCGACCGCAGCTTGGGTTTGATTAAAGAATACGGCTGTCAGGCAGGCTTGGTATTGAATCCTGCCACGCCGGTCAATATTCTGGAAAACGTTTTGGACAAACTGGATATGGTGTTGCTGATGTCGGTCAACCCGGGCTTTGGCGGACAAAGCTTTATCCTGAATACGCTGGTGAAAATCCGCAAAGTGCGCGAGATGTTGGACGAGTATGAACGGCAAAGCGGCCGCCATATCGCATTGGAAGTCGATGGCGGCGTGAAGACAGACAATATTGCTGAAATTGCGGCGGCAGGTGCGGATACGTTTGTGGCCGGATCGGCGATTTTTGGCAAACCGGATTACAAAGCCGTTATCGATGAAATGCGTCAACAGTTGGCGCAAGTCGGATAATTAAGCCGGGATATTCTTGGTTTTCTAACTTTGGAATCATCAATGTTTAATATTAAAGGCCGTCTGAAATGATTTTCAGACGGCCTTTTTTTAGCCTAAACCCTTACAGCGGCCATTTCAATGCTGGATTGCTTTCAATAACTGCTTTGAATTGATTTTGAATACGCTCAATCGCTTCTTGCGTATCCGCTTCAAAACGCAATACCAAAATCGGTGTGGTATTGGAAGCACGCATCAGGCCGAAGCCGTCAGGGAATTCAACGCGCAAGCCATCGATGGTGATGATTTCGGTCGCACCTTCAAACTTGGCATTGGCAGCCAGCTCTTCAATCACTTTGTGGCCGTTGCTGCCTTCCGGCAGGTCGATATTGAGTTCCGGAGTGGAAATGCTTTGCGGCAGCTTGTTCAATACTTCGGACGGATTGTCGAAGGCAGACAGGATTTCCAAGAGGCGTGCGCCGGCATACATACCGTCGTCGAAGCCGAACCAGCGTTCTTTAAAGAAAACGTGGCCGCTCATTTCGCCGGCAACCAGTGCGCCGGTTTTTTTCATGGTGGACTTGATGAAGCTGTGGCCGGTTTTTTCCATCACAGGTTCGCCGTCGTGTTCTTTAATCCAAGGTGCGAGCAGGCGGGTGGATTTGACGTCGAAAATCACTTTGGCTTTAGGATTGCGGCTCAATACGTCTTGCGCGAAAAGCATCAGTTGGCGGTCTGGATAGATGATGTTGCCGTCTTTGGTGACCACGCCCAAGCGGTCGGCATCGCCATCAAATGCCAAGCCGATTTCGGCATCGCCATTTTTGAGCGCGACGATGAGGTCTTGCAGGTTTTTCGGTTTGGAAGGATCAGGGTGGTGGTTAGGGAAATTGCCGTCTACTTCGCAGAAAAGTTCGGTCACTTCGTTGCCCAAGCCTTTGTAGAGTTTGCCCGCGAATGCACCGCCGACACCATTGCCCGCGTCAATCACGATTTTCATCGGGCGTTTGAGCTTGATGTGGCCGACGATGTTGTTGTGGTATTCGCCGGAGATGTCTTTTTCGATTACGCTGCCTTGTTTATCGGTGGCAACAAAACCGTCTTTTTCAACAATAGCTAAAAGCTCTTGAATGGCTTCGCCTGCGAGCGTGTCGCCGCCGAGCATCATTTTGAAACCGTTGTAATCGGGCGGATTGTGGCTGCCGGTAATCATTACGCCGCTGCCGCCGCATTCGTTGATGGCTGCGAAGTAGAGCATAGGGGTGGCAACCATGCCGACGTTGAGGACGTCGATGCCGCTGTCTGTGAAACCGCGTTGAATCTGAGCCATCAGGCCGGGGCCGCTCAAACGGCCGTCGCGGCCGAGTGCGATACGGGTAATGCCTTTTTCGGAGGCTTTGGTGGCAATGGCTTTGCCGATTAAGTAGGCTGCTTCGTCAGTCAGGGTTTTGCCGACGATGCCTCGGATGTCGTAGGCTTTGAAAATGTCGCGGGCGATATTTGCCATAAGGATTTCCTTTAAATTTAAGGGGAAATAATGAGGCTTATTCTAACACGGCTAAAAGGCCGTCTGAAAAAATCAGACGGCCTTTTGTTGTTACATCAAAGAACAGTGTTGTTTGGACGAATCAATTGTTGAAAGTGTTGCACTGGTTGATGTCGCCGCTTTCCAAACCGCGCTTGAGCCAAGTCATGCGTTCTTCGGACGAGCCATGGGTAAAGCTGTCGGGAACGACATAGCCCTGAGCCTGTTTCTGCAAGCGGTCGTCGCCGACAGATTCAGCAGCCAGCATGGCTTTTTGAATGTCTTCGGCTTTGAAGATGTTGTTGTTGACGGCGTAGTGTCCCCAAATACCGGCGAAACAGTCGGCCTGCAATTCGAGTTTGACGGAAAGGGCATTGGCCTCTTTCTTGCCGACTTGTTGTTGCATTTTGTGAACTTTAGGCAGAATGCCGAGCAGGTTTTGAACGTGATGGCCGACTTCATGGGCAATAACGTAGGCAAACGCGGCATCGCTGGCAGATTCGAGTTTGGTGCGCATGTCTTCGTAGAAACTCAAATCCAAATAAACTTTTTGGTCGCCCGGGCAGTAAAACGGACCCATGGCAGATTGGCCCGTACCGCAGGCGGTGGACGTACCGCCTTCATACAACACCATGGTTGCCGGCGTGTAGCGTTGGCCATGTTGTTGGAAATATTTGCTCCATGCTTTTTCCGTATCGGCAAGGACGACACGGGACAGTTCGTTTAATTCGGCTTCTTGTTGGCTGTCGAGTTGGGAAGCTTGCTGGGTAGGAATGCCCATCGAAGATGAGCCGCCAACCAAACCGCTCAAATCCACGCCGTAATATGCGCCGACCAAAACCACGATAATGCCGAGTATGCCCGGTGTTTTGCCTCCGCCGCCACGGCTTCCGCGGCGATCTTCTACGTTTTGGCTTTGTTCACGACCTTTCCAATCCATAATGCGTATCCTGTGTAGTTTTCATGCGGCGGATTATACTATGGAATGTCAAATGTGTTTGATCGAATTGTGAATATTGCTTGAGGCCGTCTGAAAATGCGACATCTGGAAAGTGAAAACGGCAGTATCTTTCAGACGGCCTTGGGGTTTGTTAGAATGAACAAACCTACTATTGGGAGATATAAGATGAAAGTCAGCAGTAAAGCTATTGTCAACGGCGAATTTGAAGACAAATACGGCAAGCGCGGCAGCCAGTTCAGCCCGAGCGGTATGCCTTCTTATTCGATTCCTTTTGAGATCAAAGATGCACCTGAAGGAACAAAATCGTTTGCTGTGGTGTTGGAAGACAAAGATGCCATTTCAGCATCCGGCTTCGTATGGACGCATTGGTTGATTTCGGATTTGAAACGCACTTCCGTGGCAGAAAATGAGAGTATTTCTGCAACAGATTTCACACAGGGCGCGAACACTTGGGCGAGCGCGTTGGGTAAATTTGAAATCGAAGAGGCTTCTTTTTACGGTGGTATGGCACCACCGAACAACCGCCATCGTTATGAACTGATTGTGTACGCGCTGGATACTGTTTTGGATTTGCCGCGCGGTTTCCGCTTTAATGAGTTGCATTTTGCCATGCAGGGCCATGTTTTGGATTCGGCATGCGTGGTCGGTACTTATGATGTGTGACGGTATGCGTTATTATTGAAAAACAGCCTGTCCGTTTTTAATTCGGACAGGCTGTTTTTATAGGAAATCAAATCAATTAAACCACTTCGGCTTTAGTGATGATGACAGGTTCGCTCGGTACATCGTCGTGGTAGCCGTGACGTTTGGTAGAAACGCCTTCGATGGCATCGACAACATCAAAACCGTCAACGACTTTACCGAATACGGCATAGCCCCAGTCTTGAACGACGGTTTTGCCGTACAACTCTTTAGAACGGAAGTTCAGGAAGGCGTTGTCGGCAGTATTGATGAAGAATTGCGCGCTGGCAGAGTGAGGATCGGAAGTACGCGCCATGGCGATGGTGTATTTTTCGTTAGGCAAACCGTTGGACGCTTCGTTTTGAATCGGATCGCGGGTTTCTTTTTCGTTCATGTTTTCATCCATGCCGCCACCTTGAATCATAAAGCCTTTGATGACGCGGTGGAAGATTACGCCGTCGTAGAAGCTGTCTTTAACGTATTGCTCGAAGTTTTTAGCAGTAACGGGGGCTTTGTCGAAGTCGAGTTCGATTTTGATGTCGCCTTTGTTGGTGTGCAGGATAATCATGGGTTTCCTTTCGTTAGAATCCGGTTTTAATCATTCGTTAAATTGTGTCTGAACGAGAAACTTCAAGGCCGTCTGAAAAATATTCTTTCAGACGGCCTGGACTATGCTTAAGGGTTTACGGCATCAGGACGAAATAAGCCCACAGTGCAACCAACAGGATACAGAGGACGTTCAGCAATAAGCCGACGTTCATCATTTCGCGTTGCTTAATCAAGCCTGTACCAAACACAATCGCGTTAGGCGGCGTGGCAACCGGCAACATGAAGGCACAAGATGCGCCAATGCCGATGACGAATACCAAGACTTGTTCTGGCAGACCCATTTGCGCGGCGATGCTGGCGAAAATAGGCACAAGCAGGGCGGCAGAAGCGGTGTTACTGGTGAACTCGGTCAGGAAGATGATGAAGGCGGCAACCACGAAAATCACCAGCAATGCAGGAGAATGGGAGAATGTGGAAGCAACTTGCTGACCCAATGCTTCAGATGCGCCGGAAGATTGCAGCAACGCGCTCAAGCTGATACCGCCACCGAAGAGCATCAATACACCCCAGTCGGTATTACGGGCAACTTCTTTCCATTGCGCCACGCCGAATACGACGACGGCAACGGCGGCAATCAGGGCGATAACGGTATCAGGGTTGGAAATACCGAATGCAGCTTTGATTTTGGAGCTGAATACCCAAGCGATGGCGGCGGCCAAGAAAATCAACAGCGCGATAACGCGGTGCAAAGTCCAAGGGATAGATTCGGCTTTAACTTCCACGCGCTCGTTCAAATTAGGTTTGAGGATGACGTACATGGAGAACAGCATCAGCGGCAGAATCAACAGCATCATCGGCAGGCCGAGCTTCATCCAGCCGACGAAGTCCAAGTTCAGCGCTTTGGCGGCAATCATGTTCGGCGGAGAACCGACCACGGTACCCAAGCCGCCGATACTAGCGCAGTAGGCGATACCGAGCAGGACGAAAACGTAGGTTTTACGTTCTTTTTCTTGATCGAGGTGGCTCATCATACCCATTGCCAAAGGCAGCATCATCGCGGCAGTCGCAGTGTTACTGATCCACATAGACAGGAAGGCGGTAACGGCAAACAGCATCAATACGGCAACTTTCATATTGCCGCGGGACAGGCGCAACAGGCTGACGGCGATTTTACGGTCGAGACGTTGCATGTGCAGGGCGGTTGCAAGCGCGAAGCCGCCGAAGAAGATGTAAATCGTCGGGTCGGAGAAACCGGCCATCGCTTTTTTGATGTCCATATCCGGGAAACCGAGTACAACGGCAAGGATAGGGATCATCAGTGCGGTAACGGTAATGTGTACGGCTTCGGTAAACCAAAGTGCCGCAACAAAAAGCAACAGCGCGATACCTTTGTTGGCATCGGGGCTGTAGGGAAGGATGTAATAAATGCCGAAGCAGACAACAGCAGAGATAATGGTCGTCAGCAGTCCTTTAAAGTCGGTAATCGGCTTCTGTGCACTGAGAAGCTCGACGTTCTCAGGATGCTGAGTCTTATCCTTGGCGTTTAAGTCCATGATGTATTCCTCTGAAACATGATTGGTTTTTCTTTTCAGCCGTACGTTCAGACGGCCTAATAGGCGACAGTATATTTGTAATTTGATGTAGTGTAAACAAATTGTAAATTATTTTTTAAAAATGAAATGAAAACCGGATAAGCAGCAAGAAAACTGCTTATCCGGCGGAATGAATGCTCATCGTGAGTTAATAAGAATTAGGACAAATCGGTAAACTGCCAACATTACGGCCGGGTCAGTAATACCATCCTGATTTATATGGATTTAAACGTTTTGCGTCAGATTGTCTTGTTCCTTAAACAACAAACCGCAAACGGCCAGACCTGCCGCCGCCAGCAAGGCTCCGGCAATACCGATATTGGAAAGGCCGAACCAAACGGTTACATAATGTCCCAAAAGCGCGCCGCCGCCGATACCGACGTTGTACAAACCTGAATAAATCGAGTTGGCCACATCTGTTGCATCCGAGGCAAATGCCAAGACTTTCGACACCATGCCCAAGCTGACGATGACAATAGCCACGCCCCAAATAAACACCAGCGCGTACACCGCATAAGGGAAAGAGGCAAACGGCAGAAGCAGCAGGGCAGAGAGCAGGATGACCGCCACTGCGCCAAGCATAAACAGGCGTTGCGATTTGGCAAACCATTTACCAAACAGATAAGAAGCGGCGAAGCCTGCCAAACCGTACAGGCTCAAAACGATGGTAACTTGTTCAGCCTTAAATCCGCCAACTTGCAACACAAAAGGCTCGATATAGCTGTATGCTGTGAAATGTGCCGTAATAATCAACACCGTCATGGCATAAAGCAGCATCAGATTGCGGCGTTTGAACAGACTCGGCAGGCTGCTTAAAGAGCCGGTATTTTGGCTGGGTAAAGTAGGCAGGTTTTTGGCCAACACCAGCATTACGCCGGCAGCGCAAACCCCGATCAGTAGGAAGCTGAGCTGCCAGCCGAAGTATTGCCCGACCACGCGTCCGAGCGGAATGCCCAAAACCATCGCTAAAACCGTACCCGTACTGAGCAGGCCCAAAGCCTGATTGGTTTTGCCGGCGGGGGCAAGCCGTACCGCCAAAGAAGCCGTAATCGACCAAAAGACCGCGTGTGTCAGCGCAATCCCGATACGGCTGACCAAGAGGATGTTGAAGTTCCAAGAAAAGAACGACAGCGCGTGAAACAGCGCAAACAGTGCAAACAGCATCAGCAATAATTTGCGCCGTTCGATGTTTTTCGTCATCAGCATCAGCGGCAGCGATAGGAGCGCAACAATCCACGCATACACCGTAATCATCATGCCCACTTCCGTTGCCGGTTTGCCAAAGCTCTGACCGATGTCGCTCAAAAGCGCAATCGGAATATATTCGGTGGTATTGAAAATAAACGCCCCCACCGCCAGCGCGCATACGCTAACCCATTGTTTGAATGTTGAAGTCATTATTATGTCCGTTTGATGAAGCAAAGGGTGTTATTGTACGCCTATCTGCATTTTTCAGACGGCCTTAATGAAGAATTTGCAAGCTGTTTGTGTAAGGAGTAAAGTATTTGGCAACCATATTTGTTGGAATGAAAGGAAATACAAATGCAAACTGTTACCCTCAACATCGACGGCATGACCTGCGGCGGCTGCGTGAAAAGCGTAACCCGTCTTTTGGAAGGCGTAGAAGGCGTGGAAAAAGCAGAAGTCAGCTTGGAAAACAAAAATGCAGTGATTACTTTTGATGAAAGCAAGACAGATACCGATGCGCTGATTGATGCCGTAGAAGACGGCGGCTACGATGTGGCTTTGTAACCGATAAGCGTATTTTTGAATAAAGGCCGTCTGAAACGCTTCAGACGGCCTTTGTCTCTTGATAACTTACTTTTTGCCATTATTTGGATTACACCGCCACACGGGTAAACAAAAGTTTTCGCGCATATCTGAAGCAAAGAGGCGGCAAGTGGCTGCCGTATTACGACGAGGCCTGTACCAAACCGTTAGCGTCCGACTAAGGCTACCTGAAACTTTTCAGGTAGCCTGTTTCTATTCTGCCCAAGCCGCCTAACGCTCCTCCAGCCCTGCCAAAATCGCACAATCCGGGCAGTCGTCTCCCGCGCAGGCATCGTGCCAACGTTGCAGCTCGGCCACCATGCCCTGCAAGCGTTCGATTTTGGCTTCCAGCTCGGCGATGTGCCGCGCGGTGAGCGTTTTCACTTCGCGGCTGGTACGCTGCGGGTTGTGTTGCAGGCTCAAAAGCTGCCCGATCTGCGGCAGCGAAAAGCCCACTTCCCGCGCATGGCGGATAAAGCGCAGCCGGACAAGGTCGGCCTGTCCGTAGCGGCGGTAGCCCGCTTCGCTGCGCGCGGCCGGAGCGATTAGGCCGTGCTTTTCGTAGTCGCGGATTTGTTTGGCGGAAAGGCCGCTCTCGGCCGCGGCCTGGCTGATGTTCATCATGATGCTTGACCTTTACTTCGGGTAAAGCTTTATAGTGGCGGCACTTAGTGGGAAAGCAAGAGCAGACCCATCATTTCAGGTTACCTGAAAGCTTTGGCTGCAACGGGCTTTAAAACCTCAGCCTCATTCCAACAGAAAGGAAACCCTATGCAAACCATCACATTAAACATCGAAGGCATGACCTGCGGCGGCTGCGTGAAAAGCGTTACCAGCATCATCGAAGGCGTAAACGGCGTGGACAAGGCCGAAGTGAGCCTGGAAAACAAGAATGCCGTCGTGGAATTCGACCCCGCCCAAACCAACCCCGCCGCGCTGATAGAAGCGGTGGAAGACGGCGGCTTTGATGCGGCTTTGTAAATCGAATCGCAACAAATCGACTGCAACACCCCAAAGGCTACCTGAAAACCCTGCTCCGCTTTTTTCAGGTAGCCCAACCACATTCAGAAGGAAGAAACCATGCAACAAAAAGTCCGTTTCCAAATCGAAGGCATGACCTGTCAGGCCTGCGCTTCGCGTATTGAAAAAGTGTTGAACAAAAAAGATTTTGTCGAATCGGCAGGGGTGAACTTTGCCAGTGAGGAAGCGCAGGTTACGTTTGACGACAGCAAAACTTCCGCAGCCGACATCGCCAAAATTATCGAGAAAACCGGCTACGGCGCGAAGGAAAAAACGGAAGATACATTGCCGCACGCCGAAGCAGAACACCATATTGGCTGGCGGCTGTGGCTTTTGTTGGCCATCAATATTCCGTTCCTTATCGGCATGGCAGGGATGATGATCGGGTGGCACGATTGGATGATTCCGCCTGTATGGCAATTTGTGCTGGCAAGCGTGGTGCAGCTTTGGCTGGCGGTGCCGTTTTACAAAAGCGCGTGGGCGAGCATTAAGGGCGGACTGGCGAATATGGACGTGTTGGTTACCATCGGTACGGTGTCGATTTACCTGTATTCCGTCTATATGCTGTTTTTCAGCCCGCACGCGGCGCACGGCATGGCACACGTGTATTTTGAAGTAGGCGTGATGGTGATTGGTTTTGTGTCGCTGGGCAAATTTTTGGAACACCGCACCAAAAAATCCAGCCTGAACAGCTTGGGCTTGCTGCTCAAACTCACGCCGACCCAAGTCAACGTGCAACGCGATGGCGAATGGAAACAACTGCCCATCGACCAAGTGCAAATCGGCGACCTTATCCGCGCCAACCACGGCGAACGCATTGCCGCCGACGGCATCATCGAGAGCGGCAGCGGTTGGGCGGATGAGAGCCATCTTACCGGCGAATCCAACCCCGAAGAGAAAAAAGCGGGCGGCAAAGTGTTGGCGGGTGCGTTGATGACCGAAGGCAGCGTGGTGTACCGCGCCACACAACTCGGCAGCCAAACCCTGCTTGGCGACATGATGAACGCGCTGTCCGAAGCGCAGGGCAGTAAAGCGCCGATTGCGCGCGTGGCCGATAAAGCAGCGGCGGTATTCGTGCCAACTGTCGTGGGCATTGCGCTTCTGACTTTTATCGCCACTTGGCTGGTTAAGGGCGATTGGACGATTGCGCTGATGCACGCCGTTGCCGTTTTGGTAATTGCTTGTCCGTGCGCGCTCGGTCTGGCGACCCCTGCCGCGATTATGGTCGGCATGGGCAAAGCAGTGAAACACGGCATTTGGTTTAAAGACGCAGCGGCAATGGAGGAAGCCGCCCACGTCGATGCCGTCGTGTTGGACAAAACCGGCACGCTGACCGAAGGCAGACCGCAGGTTGCCGCCGTTTATTGCGTTCCCGACAGCGGCTTTGACGAAGACGCTTTGTACCGCATCGCTGCCGCCGTCGAACAAAACGCCGCCCACCCGCTCGCGCGCGCCATCGTTTCCGCCGCCCAAGCGCGTGGTTTGGAAATCCCCACTGCACAAAACGCGCAAACCGTTGTCGGCGCAGGCATTACCGCCGAAGTCGAAGGAGTGGGTTTGGTGAAAGCGGGCAAAGCCGAATTTGCCGAACTGACCTTGCCGAAGTTTTCAGACGGCGTTTGGGATATTGCAAGCATTGTTGCAGTCTCAGTCGATAACAAACCTATCGGCGCATTCGCACTTGCCGACGCGTTGAAAGCCGATACCGCCGAAGCCATAGGCCGTCTGAAAAAACACAATATCGATGTCTATATTATGAGCGGCGACAACCAAGGCACGGTCGAATACGTCGCCAAACAACTGGGTATCGCACACGCCTTTGGCAACATGAGTCCGCGCGATAAAGCTGCCGAAGTGCAGAAACTCAAAGCTGCCGGCAAAACCGTGGCCATGGTCGGCGACGGCATCAACGACGCTCCCGCACTCGCCGCCGCCAACGTCAGCTTCGCCATGAAAGGCGGTGCGGACGTTGCCGAACACACCGCATCCGCTACGCTGATGCAGCATTCGGTTAATCAGCTCGCCGATGCCCTGCTGGTGTCGCAGGCAACTTTGAAAAACATTAAGCAAAACCTGTTTTTCGCCTTCTTCTACAATATTTTGGGCATTCCGCTTGCCGCACTCGGCTTTTTAAACCCCATCATCGCAGGCGCGGCAATGGCGGCAAGCTCGGTTTCGGTATTGGGTAATGCCTTGCGCCTGAAACGGGTGAATATTGAGTGATAATATAAAGGCCGTCTGAAGACTGTTTTTTCAGACGGCCTGTCATCAAGTATTTTTGGAGAAATAATCAGATGAAAACACTTCGTTTATTGTTTGGTTTAGCATTGGTTGCCACTGCATTTAGCGTGCAGGCTGAGGATTACAGCGAGAAGCAGCACGATAAGCTGATACGGGAATGCAATCGGAACAATCTGGAGAGTTGCGTCACTGCGGCCATTTGGATGCGCGATTATCTTGAAGCGCCTGCTCATGCGTATCCGTTTCTGAAAAAAGCCTGTGATGGCGGCAATATGCGCGGCTGCAATGTTTTGGGTAATCTGTATCTCAATCCGTCCAGCGGTTTGGGCATGGATTATGCCGCAGCGGTCAAGCTCTACGAGCGAGCCTGTAAAGGCGGTTATGAAAATGCCTGTACCAATTTTGAAGAAACTAAAGCAGAGATGGCGCAAGGCAATACACCAGACCGCGACAGCCGTTTAAACCAACTGAGCGAATCTTGTGCTTTGGAAAACGAATCCGCTTGTCAGGCGTTAATGATGGAAATGCAACGTTGAGCGTCACGCTGAGGCCGTTTAAAGACTGTTTTTCAGACGGCCTTTAATCCATATTTTCTGATTTCGAGATTCAAGCGGGAGTATGTCGTATGGACATGATGTTGTTTACCAATATTGTATTGATTGTTTTATGTATTTTTACCATGTTGCTGGTGTGGTCGCGCAACTGGAAACGCAAGCAGGCGTATTTTGAGAAAATCAAAAGCAATCCGGAAAACCTCAAATGGGTTGGGCAGAATCTGACTGGTCAGGAATGGAAGGATTTGAAAGCCGTGAGCGACCGTTTTGGGCTGCCCATGTTGCAGGCCAAGCAATTAATTGATTTTGGGGCTGACGTAGATTAGCAGTTATGCTAGGCTACGAAAATGCAGATAACCAATTGTAAATTAAGCAAGAGAGTTCAAAAGAAACTACTTGAATTTTTTGTACTCCAAGTTACCGCCCGTTC